>CAIMWY010000126.1 GCA_903845315.1 uncultured Burkholderiales bacterium | reverse complement strand
CGCGATAGATGAAGTGGCATAAACCATCGAGGCATAGCCAAACAACTTTTTGCGTGAGAAGGCGGGGATGATCTGGCTGATGATGCCAAACGCGGGCAAGATCATGATGTACACCTCGGGGTGACCGAAGAACCAGAAGATGTGCTGGTACATGATGGGGTCACCACCGCCAGCGGGGTTGAAGAAGGTGGTGCCAAAGTGGCGATCGGTCAACGTCATAGTGATCGCGCCAGCCAACACAGGCATCACAGCAATCAACAAATAAGCCGTGATCAACCAAGTCCAAACGAACATGGGCATCTTCATCATGGTCATGCCGGGGGCGCGCATGTTCAAGATGGTCACGATGATGTTGATCGAACCCATGATCGACGAAGCACCCAAGATGTGCATGGCAAAAATACCAGCGTCCATCGAAGGGCCCATTTGCAGGGTCAAAGGTGCGTACAAGGTCCAACCGGCAGCGGGTGCACCGCCAGGCATGAAGAACGAGCCTGCCAACATGCTGGCAGCTGGAATCATCAACCAGAAGCTGAAGTTGTTCATGCGTGCAAATGCCATGTCGGCCGCACCAATTTGCAACGGAATCATCCAGTTCGCAAAGCCGACGAAAGCCGGCATGATGGCGCCAAACACCATGATCAAACCGTGCATGGTGGTGAGCTGGTTGAACAACTCAGGATTGACCAATTGCAAGCCAGGCTGAAACAGCTCGGCACGAATTAGCAGCGCCAAGACGCCACCGATCATCAGCATGGTGAACGCAAACAGCAGGTACAAGGTACCAATGTCTTTGTGGTTGGTGGCATACACCCAACGGCGCCAACCGTGGGGGGCACCGTGGTGATCGTCGTGACCATGGTCACCTGCGGCTTGGCCGTGTGGGTCGAGTACTGCGCTCATGATGTATTCCTTCTAAACGCTGGCCGAATTAACGGGCGGCCTTGACATCGGCAGGCTGAACCAGCTGGCCGGTCTTGTTGGACCAATTGTTTTTGGTATAGCTGATCACAGCAGCAATGTCGGTGTCGCTCAACTGTTTCCAGCTGGGCATCGTCAAATTGTTTTGACCATTCAACAGCACTTTGATTTGCTTGGCTTTGTTTGCATCCAGCACCACAGCGGCACCGTCGAGAGGCTTGATCGGGCCAGCGCCCTTGCCGTTGGGTTGGTGGCAGGCTGCACAGTTGGCGGCATAAACTTTTTCACCACGCTTGGTGATCTCGTCCAAGGTCCACACTTTGCTCGGATCATCTTGCTTGGCAGCCATTTTCTTTTGCTCAGCGGCCACCCAAACAGCGTAATTTTCAGGGCTCAACACCTTGACATGGATAGGCATATAGGCATGCTCTTTGCCACACAACTCTTGGCACTGACCGTGGAAATCGCCCACTTGCTCAGCACGGAACCAGGTGTCACGAACAAAGCCAGGGATGGCATCTTGCTTGATGCCCAATGAGGGGACAGCAAATGCGTGAATCACGTCATTCGCGGTGGTGATGATGCGAATTTTCTTGTTGACCGGAACTACCAAGGGGTTGTCGACTTTTAACAAGTAGTCGTCAATGTCCACGCCTTTGGCGCCATTGTTTGACATTTCGCGCTGTTCATTGTCCAAGGTGGAGATAAAAGCAATGCCCTCGCCTTCGCCCTTGAGGTAGTCGTAACCCCACTTCCACTGATACCCAGTGGCCTTGATGGTCAGGTCAGCATTGGATGTGTCTTTTTGAGCCACCACGGCCTTGGTGGCAGGCAGAGCCATCAAGATCACGATGATGAAGGGAATCACAGTCCAAGCGATCTCTACCTTCACCGACTCATGGAAGTTGGCCGACTTGTGGCCCACCGATTTGCGGTGCTTCCAGATGGAATAGAACATCACCCCAAACACAGCAACAAAAATCACTGTACAGATGATCAACATGAACCAGTGCAACCAACCTTGCTCTTGTGCAATCTTGGTGGCACCAGGCTGAAGATTGAGTTGTAGAACGGCTGGGCCGCCTGGTAAGTCGTTTACCGCCCAAGCCGCTGTGCTCGCCCATGCGGCGGCAAACAGCAAACCAGAAGCCAGCTTCTGGAAAAGATTGTTCTTCATCACTTTCGATTGCCTTAATGTTTAGACTTCAGGACCGCAAACCTGAAGAAACACTGCGTTATCTCAATGTTCCAACTTATGGTTTGCCCTATAAGTAACCAGCGGGCATTCTAGCAAGGCAAATTAGCCCTTGGACTGGCCGAGCATGGTTCGCATATCTTGAAGAGAAACAGAACTTTGTTCTGCCATCTTGGCCCGTGGCAAGGGTTTGAGGGCATGTCCGTAGATCACCTCGACCGTCACACTCAAGCGCCCACCCAAGTCTGGCTTTGCCAGTGCAAGCAAGGCTTCCTCCAGCTGCATCTGCCAATGACGCCCACGCAAGCCAGCAAAACGCGCCACCGAAAGATTGCGCCCCAGCCCACGCAACTCAGTCAGCAGCGCTTGTGGACTGGCATAGGTCAGCGTTAGCCGTTCCATGTCCATCACCGGCTCGGCAAACCCTGCCGCCACCAGCATGTCGCCCCAATCGTGCATGTCGGTAAAGGCATGGCTTGGCGCTGGCCAACCCTGCTGTTGGTAAACAGCATGCAACTCGTGCAAGGTGTCTGGTCCAAGGCAAGAGAACATCACAAAGCCATCCACCGCCAAGGCTTGGTGCCATTGCTGCAGCAAGGCCTGGGGATGAGCTGACACATGCAAGGCCATGTTGGCCCACACCATGTCAGCACTGCCCAACGCAGGATTACCAAATGACAAGGCCTGCGGCTTGAGCCAACGCTGCCACCAAGGGGCTTGCAATAACTGTTGGGTTAACTGCGCGCGCGCCAATGTGGGCTCGACCACCAAGCAGCGCGAGTCTGGGTAGCGCGCGCGTACCTTCGCATGCGTTGTCAAACCGCCGTCCAAAGGAGACCAATCAACCCACAGCTTGGGCTGTAGGCGAATCCATTCCAAACGCTCTTGCATGCGCTGGCCAATTTCTTCGTGCAACCAAGGTGATTGCGCATGCGGCCATGCGGACCAACGCGCACTGGCAACGCCGTCTAGCGTGGGGGGGCAATCTGAAAAGGGGGCATCGGTCATGAGGTGAGCAGTATATTGACACCATGTTTTCTTCATGGACAAGGCCACGCTCTTTGGGCACAACCGAAGGCGCATGGCAAACACGCCAACACTGGCCCAGCCTGTGCATGGTCTGTCATGCGTGGCCCAGCCAAGCATTGTGTGAGGCCTGTGTGGCGCAATTTGCGCAACCCAAGAGTCGCTGCCCAACTTGCGCCTTGCCCTCTGAACATGGAATTTGCCCAACTTGTCAGCATACGCCTGCGGCCTTAGACACCTGTCTGTGCGCCGTTGACTACGGCTACCCTTGGGCAGACTGCGTGGCTCGCTTTAAGTTTCAAGCAGACCCAGGACTAGGACGTGCCTTGGCCCATTTGATGCGGCACACGCCCTGGGTAGAACCCGCCCTAGAAGCGGCCGACAGTCTCATCCCCATGCCTTTGTCAATCCAACGCCTGAGTGAGCGCGGCTTTAACCAAGCCCACGAACTGGCGCGTCACTTAGAACCACGCAAAGCTGACCCGCACACGTTGCTAAGACTCGACCACAGCCGCCACCAAGTCGGCCACAGCCGCAACGAGCGCCAAGCCAATGTGCTGGGCAGCTTTTGGATTGACCCACAACGGCTGCTTCATGTGCGTGGCAAGCGCGTGGTCCTTGTGGACGATGTGATGACCACGGGCGCCTCCCTGTTTGAAGCCGCGCGCACCTTGCGCACTGCGGGTGCAGCTCACATTACGGGCTTGGTGTTTGCGCGCACGGCGCCCCCCGCTTGATCAGGCCGCTACAGCCAGCCTGCACGAACTCAGCCGTGTGCGGGACAATGCTCGCTATGTTCAACATCGTTCTGGTTCACCCCGAAATTCCACCCAACACGGGCAACGTCATTCGACTTGCAGCCAACACAGGTTGCGCGTTGCATCTGATTGAACCCTTGGGTTTTTCGATGCAAGACAAGCACATGCGCCGCGCAGGACTCGACTACCACGAGTACGCGCCCGTCAAACGCCACAAAAGTTGGCAAGATTTTTTGAACGCCGAACAACCTCTGACAAAACGCATGTTCGCGCTCACCACCAAAGGCTCTGGCACTGCTCACGACGTTCAGTTTCAAGCAGGCGACTGGTTCGTTTTTGGTTCAGAAACGAGCGGACTGGCCGCTGAAGTGCGCGATAGTTTTGCACCTGCGCAACGACTGCGTCTGCCTATGCGCGAGGGGCAGCGCAGTTTGAATTTATCCAACGCCGTAGCAGTGCTGGTGTTTGAGGCCTGGCGTCAAAACGGATTCATCACACATACCAGCGCGTGAGGGACTCAGCGATACACACGGGCTTGTCTGACCCTTCGCACTCAACCCTAGACAGCCAAGTGAGCTGCACACCCCCCTCAATGGGGCTGCACGACTTGAGCACCGCGAGCACACGCAAGCGGCTATTGACAGGCACGGGGGCCGTGAAACGTACGCGGTTCAAGCCGTAGTTAACACCCAAGCGCGCACCATGGATTTGAAACGCCGTCGAACACAACTGAGGCAACAAAGACAGCGTTAAAAACCCATGCGCAATGGGCGCACCAAACGGGCCTGACTTGGCACGCTCTTGGTCCACATGAATCCACTGCTCGTCACCCGTGGCCTTGGCAAATTGGTTGATGTGCTCTTGGGTTACCGTCAACCATTCGCCCACCAGCTCATCTTGGCCAACCCACTCCTGCACTTGCTGCAACGAATCAAACACTTTCATACGTCATCCTTTTTCAATGCCAAGCATCCCAAAGCAATTTGCTGCCTGCGAGAAACATGCCCAGATGCACCATTTGATAAAACAGTTTCGGTTCAATGCGACGTGCAATGCGAACGCCAGACCAAACACCCAGCGGAACCAAGGGCATCAACACCAAGGCAGTTCCTAAGTTTCGCCAGTCCAACAAACCCAAAGCTGCATAAGGCACCCACTTTGCAAAATTCATACAGAAAAAGTAAACCGACAAGGTGGCGGCAAACTTAACCGGATCTAAGCGCATGGGCAACAAATAAGCATTCACCGGAGGCGCTCCGGTGTGCGCAATAAAACTGGTAAAGCCTGACAAGGTGGTCAAGATGGCACCCAGCCATCGGGGCGGCGCAAAACCCTGGACTGCCGGTGGGAACAACAATCGCTGCGCCAAAAACAGCAATGTGAAAAACCCCACCAAGCCAGCCACCCAGTGGGGCTCCAACATACTGAACGTCAAATACCCAACCAGGGTGCCCAACAATCCCCATGGGACCAAAAATTTCAGCAGCACCACCTCAAAATCACGTCGGTAAGCCGCAATGCCCAGCACATCAATCACAAACAACACGGGCATCAAAATCGCTGCCGCTTGAGGCACCGTCACAGCCATGGCCATCAAGGGCACAGCCAAAGAGCCAAAGCCCGCGCCAAATCCACTTTTGCTGATGCCCAACAACACCACAGCCGGCGCGGCCACGAAATAAAAGAAAGGGTCGGTGATGAGGTAATCGGTCAGCACATCACTCCAAGCTGCGTGGCGCCCGACTGGCCTCGTTGTTGGCGTCAACCAACACCTTCAACATGCGCAAAAACTCTTGACGCTGCGCTTTGGGCAAAGGACTCAAGATGCGATCCTGCGTCTTGAGCACCGCATCCCCCACATCGGCCAGCAATTGCTGCCCCTGTGGTGTCACGCGCAGCAAGCGCGCTCTGCGGTCTTCGGGGGACACTTGCCGCACCAGCCAACCCCGAGCCTCTAATCGGTCCACCACACCACCCATGGTGGAGGTGTCAAATCCAATACCCGCAGCCAACGTGCGTTGATCAATGCCAGGGTGTGCCAACAAAGCATTCAAGGCAGCAAATTGCACAGGGGTCAAACCGAAGGCATGGGTCTCGTCCATGAACACACCGACAGCAATTTGCTGCAAGCGGCGTATGTAGTGCCCGGGCAACTCAGACAGCGGGATAAATGCAGCAACAGAAGGTGACATGACGCTTTGAATCACAATTCAAGAACGTTACAACCCACCAGTCGCACCAGTTCGTCGCGCGACAACCCATCCACTGCATCGATCAGGCGCAAGCCTTGTGGCGTCACCTCTAGCGTGGCCAAGTCGGTGTAAATGCGCTTTACGCAAGCCAAACCTGTGATGGGGTAACTGCACTCACGCACCACTTTGCTAGCCCCTTGCTTGGTCAGCAAATCCATCATCACCCAGGTTTGCTTCGCACCAATGGCCAAGTCCATGGCACCGCCCACAGCAGGAATGGCGCCTGGCTCACCGGTATGCCAGTTGGCCAAATCACCACCTTCGCTGACCTGAAAAGCGCCCAGCACACAAATGTCCAAGTGCCCGCCGCGCATCATCGAAAAACTATCGGCGTGGTGAAAAAATGCGCCGCCAGGCATCAAAGTCACCGGCTGTTTGCCTGCGTTGATCAAGTCGAAATCTTCTTGGCCCGCAACGGGCGCTGGGCCCATGCCCAAGATGCCGTTTTCGCTGTGCAAGATCACTTCCAAGCCTTTGGGCAAATGGTTGGCCACTTGGGTGGGCATGCCAATGCCCAAATTCACATAAGCGCCCTCAGGAATGTCTTGGGCCACGCGGGCGGCCATTTGGTCTTTGGTTTTTCGGGTGTAGGCCATCTCATGCCTCCTTCTTGAAACCACCACCTTGGGTGGCCACACGCGGCACTTGCACCACGTGGCTGACAAAAATACCCGGCGTCACAATGGCCTCGGGGTCTAGGCTGCCAAGCTCTACCACCTCGTGCACCGAAGCAATGGTGCACTTGGCCGCAGTCGCCATCACAGGCCCAAAGTTACGTGCGGCTTTGCGGTAGGTCAGATTGCCCCAACGATCGCCACGCTCGGCCTTGATCAAAGCAATGTCGGCATGAATGGGATGCTCCAGCACATACATGCGGCCATTGATCTCGCGAGTTTCTTTGAGCGAACCATCGCTGTGTTTGGCCAGCTCGGTGCCAAACCCTGTGGGCGTGAAGAACGCACCAATGCCGGCCCCTGCCGCGCGAATGCGCTCTGCCAAGTTGCCTTGTGGCACCAGCTCCAACTCCAGCTTGCCCGAACGGTACAAGCCGTCAAACACATAGCTGTCTGCCTGACGAGGGAAGCTGCAAATCACTTTGCGCACACAGCCCGTTTTCAGCAACGCAGCCAATCCAGCCTCACCATTGCCCGCGTTGTTATTGACCACGGTCAATCCCTGCACTTGCCGCTCTTGCGCAACCGCAATCAGGCCATCAATCAGTTCGTCAGGAATACCTGCGGTGCCGAAGCCCCCAATGAGCAAGGTCTGGTCGTTCGTCAAGCCCTGCAGCGCGTGGGCCATAGAGGGCGCAATTTTGTTGATCATGCGAACCGCCTTGGCGTCTTACACGCGCTCGATGATCATCGCTATGCCTTGGCCCACGCCAATGCACATGGTGCACACGGCATAACGGCCACCGGTGCGGTGCAACTGATTGACGGCTGTTGTGACCAAGCGCGCCCCACTGGCCCCCAAGGGGTGCCCTAAGGCAATGGCGCCACCATAGGGGTTGACGCGAGGGTCGTCGTCTTGCAAGCCCAACTGCCGCAACACCGCCAAGCCCTGCGCGGCGAAGGCTTCGTTGAGTTCAATCACATCCAAATCAGCCAGCGTCAAACCCGTCAGCGCCAACACCTTTTGCGTGGCAGGTGCCGGGCCAATACCCATGATGCGCGGTGGCACACCCGCCGTGGCCATGCCCACCACACGAGCTTTGGGCGTCAGGCCTTGCTTGGCGGCGGTTTTTTCATCAGCCAGCAACACAGCGCAGGCGCCGTCGTTCACACCGCTGGCGTTGCCGGCCGTCACCGTGCCATCCGGGCGTACCACGGGCTTGAGTTTGGCCAAAGACTCCATGCTTGTTTCGCGTGGGTGCTCGTCTTGGCTCACCACCACGGCATCACCCTTTTTCTGCGGGATGGTGACAGAACAAATTTCAGTATCAAAGTAGCCCGCCTTTTGCGCGGCCACGGCCTTCATCTGGCTGGCCAATGCCATGCGGTCTTGCGCTTCACGCTCGATCTTGAAATCGGTGGCCACGTTCTCTGCCGTCTCAGGCATCGAGTCCACGCCGTACTTTTCTTTCATCAGTTTGTTGATGAAGCGCCAGCCAATTGTGGTGTCGTACACCGCGTTGCTGCGGCTGAATGCGCTCTCGGCCTTCGGCATCACAAAGGGTGATCGGCTCATGCTCTCCACACCGCCGGCAATCATCAGCGTGGCTTCACCCGCTTTGATGGCGCGTGCGGCAGTGCCAATGGCATCCATACCCGAGCCGCACAAGCGGTTGATGGTGGCACCCGGCAACTCGAGGGGCAGCCCAGCCAACAAGCTGGCCATGTGGCCGACGTTGCGGTTGTCTTCACCCGCTTGGTTGACGCAGCCATAAATCAAGTCGTTCACAGCCAACCAATCCACATGGGGGTTGCGCGCCATCAGCG
Organism: uncultured Burkholderiales bacterium; assembly: GCA_903845315.1. The sequence goes on along the minus strand of CAIMWY010000126.1, from coordinate 2,337 downwards.
CTTTCAAAGGAATGGCGCCCAGGTCATCGGTACGTACAGACGACAAAGCGCCACCGTAGCGACCAAAGGGGGTGCGGATGGCATCGCAAATAAATGCTTGGTTCATGGTCTTCCTCAAATGAAACGTGTGTAACCGCTAAATGTATCAAGACGCGCGCCTGCACCTCCTAAGCGGGGCGCCTGAGTGACAATGCAGCCCATGTTTGAACCCAGTCAAGCCGACGTTCGGCGTTTTTTTTGTTCCGTCTATGCCAAGTGGCGCCAAGCCCGACCCATGGACGCCCTAGAGACCTTGGCTAGTCAGTGGCTGGCCGAGCACCCCGAATACCATGCCGACTTTGCCGACGAGGCTGCGGCCCTGGAACGCATGTACGAGGTCAAAGACGGCCAAGTCAACCCGTTCTTACACCTGTCCATGCATCTGTCAGTCAGTGAACAATGCTCCATCGACCAGCCGCGTGGCATCCGTCAAGCCGTCGAGTTGTTGACCGCCCGGCGCGACTCGCTGCACGACGCGCACCATGACACCATGGAAGCCTTGGGTCAAATGGTTTGGGAAAGCCAGCGCAGCGGCCGTGCGCCCGATGGACAAGCCTATATCGATGCCGTTCAACGACGCGCTACGCGAGACTGAGACCTTCGCAAAAGCTGCAGGCGTGTTCATCGCACTCGGCGCAGACAAAACAAAGCCCGCAACAGCGGGCTTTGTTTTGAATCAGGTCTTAAATCAACGGAACTTGGACTGTGCCACGGTCTTCAAGTCACCCTGCTGGGCCGACAGATAGTTGGCCAACTCTTTGAGTTCAGCATTGCTGAACTGCTTGGCCACTCCGCCCATCACGCCATTGCCGCGGCCCCAAGAGGAAGTACCCTCCACCTTGTAAGACTTCAAAGCCACAAACAAGTAGTCGGCGTTTTGTCCGGCCAACTTGGGATAACTCGGGTCGATCGGTTTGGCAAAGTTTTCGCCATGACATGAGGTGCAAGCGCCCTTCTTGACCAAGTCAGCCACACTTGTCTTAGGCTCAGCAGCCTTATCAGGCAGGGCAGCACCCTCGACCACGCCATGTTTGGCGTAGTAGGCAGACACATCGGCGATGTCTTGATCCGTCAAACTCGCAGCAATGGCACGCATGGTAGGGTGTTTGCGTTCGCCTTTTTTATAGGCATTCAAGGCTGTGCTGATGTACTTGACGCCTTGACCAGAGATCTTGGGGACTTTGTACACTTCAGGGAAGCTGGCTTGGTAGCCCACAATGCCATGACAGCCAATGCACATGGCAATCTTTTTTTCGCCCGCTTTGGCGTCGCCTTGCACCTCTTGGGCTTGGCTGGAAAAGGTCGCAGCGGCGACAACGAAAGCTAACACGATTGAGAGAGACTTGTTCATAGTGCAGACGTCATTGAGACAGATTGATTAAAGTCAACCAACGATTATATAGAGCCAAATTACATGAAATTCACCGGCACCGATAACTACGTCGCAACCCAAGACTTGATGCTCGCAGTCAATGCCGCCATCACCCTGCAACGACCCCTGCTGGTCAAAGGCGAGCCCGGCACGGGCAAGACCATGCTGGCAGAAGAAGTGGCGCAAGCCTTGGGCATGCCCCTGCTGCAGTGGCACATCAAATCCACCACCAAAGCGCAGCAAGGTCTTTACGAGTACGACGCCGTCAGTCGACTGCGCGACAGCCAAATGGCCGACTTGGACGGCGGGGCCCGAGTCAAAGACATTCACAACTACATCATCAAAGGCGTGCTGTGGCAAGCCTTCACTTCAGAAGAGCCGGTGGCGCTGCTGATCGATGAAATCGACAAAGCCGACATCGAATTCCCCAACGACTTGCTGCGCGAAATCGACCGCATGGAGTTTTATTGCTACGAAACCCGCGAGCTCATCAAAGCCAAAACTCGCCCCTTGGTGTTCATCACCTCCAACAACGAAAAAGAATTACCCGACGCCTTCTTGCGTCGCTGCTTCTTTCACTACATCAAATTCCCTGACGCCGAGACCATGCGTCACATCGTGGCGGTGCACTTCCCACACCTCAAGCAAGAACTCTTGAGCGTGGCCATGAAAACCTTCTTTGACATCCGCAACTTGCCCGGCCTGAAGAAAAAACCCTCGACCAGCGAGTTGCTCGATTGGCTCAAACTTTTGGTGGCTGAAGACATCCCGTTGGAAGCCTTGCAAACCCAAGACGAGAAAGTTGCCATTCCACCGCTGGTCGGTGCGCTCCTTAAAAACGAGCAAGACGTCACCTTGTTTGAAAAACTGGCGTTCATGCAAAGCCGCAACCGCTGAGACACACACCATGCTTGCCTCTTTGATTG
>CAIMWY010000125.1 GCA_903845315.1 uncultured Burkholderiales bacterium | reverse complement strand
TTGTCGATCGCAAAACCGGTCTCGCGGGCAAACACGATGTCGTTGACGATGAAGGGGTTGTGCATCTTCACGTGCGTGATGTCGTGCATCTCGAGTCCAGCGTCTTGCAAGGCTGCGCGGCTTGCCGGCACGGGTGCCATGGGCATGTGGGCTTTGCGGGTGCGGGCTTGCCCCACACCCAAAATCTCAATGTGTATCTCTGGCCGGGTTGAGATGGCCTGAGCTTGTGCCTGCGAGCACACAAACATGGCTGCATTGCCGTCGGCGGGATGTGTCTGCCCGCCAAAGCTGATGGTTCCCCCCTCGATCACTGGCTTGAGCGCAGCCAAGCCTTGTGCGGTGGTGGTGTGCAGGCCTTCATCGCCGTCTAAGGTGGTGCTGATTTTTTGCAATCGGGCATCGGGCACTTCAAATGGCAGACGCATGTAGCGCTTTTGAAAAGCATGGTCATTCGCTGTGGCGTCTTTGTATTGCTCGTAGCGCATCAAGGTGACATCGTTTTGTTCGGCACTGCTGATGCCAAACAGACGGGCTACGTTTTCACCGGTTTCCACCATGGCGACGCCTGCGAAGGGGTCTTTGCGAAAGTTGTCGAGCACCCAGTTTTCGTGCCGCCCACTGCCGCCAGGTCCTTGCGGGTTGGGGTAATAAAGCTCTGGGCCGTTGCTCACGCGATCGGCGGTGAGCACCAGCACGCAGTTGGCGCGTCCTGCGCTGACCTCGTCTGAGGCCAGGGCCAGGCAACGTGCCGACGTGGCGCAGGCTTGTGAAATGGTGGGGCCCGCCACCGACTCCAATCCCATCAGCCCGGTGGCCCAAGGCAAGCCATAAAAGCTGCCGGCCTGGGGCACACTCATGCCCAAAACCCCTGAGTCAATGGCCAGCTCTAGCAAGCCACGTCGTGTCATTTCGCGCTTGGCATTCCACGCAGCGAACTCCAAGCTGTGCAAATGGGCCAAGCTGCCTTGCCAGCGGGCAAACGGAGTTGACCAATACTGACCATAAGGAATGAACGCAGCACGACGGCCGTGTGCTGCGCTGTTGTTGAGGGTGGATGCGGTGCTCATGTAAATATTCTTTGTGGGAAGTGAATCAAGCCGCTGTGCGCTTGGCAATGCGATCCACGATTTCCGGCATCAAGGCTTGCGGGTCGCCCTCGGCGCATGCTGTTTGAAGGGTTTGTTGAATGGCCAAAGCCACGGTGCGATCGGCATGTGTGTTGTGCGCCATTTCGTTGTAGTAACTCAGGTCTTTGAGTGCATTGGCCATGCTAAAGCGCAAGCCGGACGTGTCGTGGTTGGCCAAAAAGGGTTTCAGTCGGTCCAAGGCCGCACCCCATCCGCCGCCCATGGCCAGCACATCCACAAAGGTTTGCGCATTCACACCGGCGCGTTGTGCACATGCTGCCGCTTCGGCCAGCAAAGTCACTGAACCGAGGGAGACGTAGTTGTGCAGCAACTTCATGCGGTGGCCCGAACCCACAGGGCCGGCATGAACGATATTTTCTGCAAAACAAGACAGTAGAGGTTTGCATTGTTCAAACAGTGCATCGTCTGCGCCCACCAAGAGGTTGAGTTTGCCCAGCGCCGCCTCTTTGGGGG
>CAIMWY010000124.1 GCA_903845315.1 uncultured Burkholderiales bacterium | reverse complement strand
TTTCTTCGTCAGAGGCTTCGCGCACTGACTTCACTTCGAGGTGAATGCGAATGGCAATGCCCGCCAGTGGATGGTTGCCGTCGAGCACCACATGCTCAGGGTAAATGTCGGTCACCGTGTACAGCAAGTCGCGCGGAGCGTCAGTGTTGCAGCCATCGGGCAGGGCGTGACCTTCGATGGTGTGGCCTTCTTCCAGCTCTTTTGGAAAACGCGTGCGGTCTTCTAAAAACACGCGTTCTTCGTCATAGTCCCCGAATGCCTCTTCAGGCTCCAGATGCAAGTCAATCAACGCACCTGCGCTGTGGCCTTGCAACGCTTCTTCAATTTTTTGCAGCAAATCGTCCCCGCCAAGTAAAAACTCAACGGGCTCGTCCAATTCGTCGAGCACCTCGCCCAAGGTGTCTTTCAGGGTCCAGGTCAGGCCGACCACGCAGTGTTGGGTAATTTCCATAGGGCAAAATTGTCGCACGATGAATGTGAAACACCCTTTAACCCTGCTTGGCGGCCTGACACCCGCTGAATTCATGCAGCGCCATTGGCAACGCAAGCCCTTGCTGGTGCGTCAAGCCATCCCTAATTTCTCGCCTTTGTTGAGCCGTTCCGAGCTGTTCGATTTGGCGGCGCAAGACGGCGTGGAGTCCCGGTTGGTGCAAGGAGATGATGGAGGGCAGCGCGATTGGCACATGCAGCGCGGCCCTTTCAAGCGTCGCGCCATTCCCAAGCTGAGCGCGCGTGACTGGACTTTGTTGGTTCAGGGTGTGGATTTGCACGACGACGGCGTGGCCGATCTGATGCAAAAATTTCGTTTCGTGCCCGATGCCCGCTTGGACGATGTGATGATCAGCTACGCCAGCGATGGCGGTGGCGTTGGACCTCACTTTGACAGCTACGACGTCTTTCTGTTGCAAGCGCACGGTCAGCGCCGTTGGCGCATTGGACGGCAAAAAGATTTGACATTACGCCCTGATATGCCCCTTAAAATACTGGCTAATTTCAAGGTTGAACAGGAGTTTGTGCTCAATCCTGGCGATATGCTTTATTTGCCCCCACGTTATGCCCACGATGGCGTGGCGCTAGGTGATTGCATGACTTATTCTGTGGGTTTTCGGGTACCTCAGTTCGCTGAGTTGGGACGAGAGCTATTGCTCCGAGTGAGTGAGTCTGTGGATGAGAACCTACCCCCAAGTTTGTACCGCGACGCAGATCAAACTGCTGTGCAACGGCCTAGCGCTATTCCTCCAGCGTTGCAGTCGTTTGCTAAAAAAGCGGTTCAACGCGCGCTCAAGGATCCTCGGGCATTGGACCGAGCCTTGGGTGAGCTGATGACTGAGCCTAAAGCGAACGTTTGGTTTGAGTCGGGAGACGCGCCTAAAAAGCTCAGCAAGGTACGCTTACATCGCCGCAGCCGAATGCTGTATGACAAACATCATATTTTCCTAAATGGCGAAAGTTGGCGGGCGAGTGGCTCGGATGGTGTCTTGATGCGTCAATTGGCTGACAAGCGAGAACTCAGTTCAGAAACTATCGCATTGGCAAGCTCTGGGGCTTTGGAATTGCTGAAAGATTGGTGCAAAGCCGGTTGGTTAGAAAATACCAACTAAAAAGTTCCAACATGACACCGTCCTGAAACCTTGCAAGTCAATAACAGGGAATTACCCTATAATTTCGCCTGAGTTAGAAGGGCTCGAGTCCAACAGCTCGGTCGCGGTGCAAGCTGCGGCAATTTCTAGAAATTGTTTTCATCCCCATCAAAGGAAAATTGATATGAATAAAACGCTCCTGCTGGCGACCCTTTTGGCTGCTGCTGCTCTCGTTGCCTGCGGTAAAAAAGAAGCCCCTGCTGCCGCACCTGCTGCACCTGCTGAAG
>CAIMWY010000123.1 GCA_903845315.1 uncultured Burkholderiales bacterium | reverse complement strand
GGCGGTGGCCGTGAGTGCCAGGCGTGGCACGCCTGCATAGCGTTCGTGCAGCACGGTGAGGGCGCGGTATTCGGGACGAAAGTCGTGGCCCCATTGGCTCACGCAATGTGCTTCGTCAATGGCGAACAGGCTGAGTTGCCCTTGGGCATGCAGCGCATCGAGCTGTGCCAAAAAACGCGGTGTCGTGACGCGTTCAGGCGCCGCATACAGCAAGGTGATGTCGCCCCGGCGCAGCCGTTGCTCCACGGCATGGGCTTCTTCGCCGCTCAGGCTGGAGTTGAGAAAGGCCGCTTCCACCCCGGCTTCGTGCAGCGCGCCCACTTGGTCGTGCATGAGGGCGATGAGCGGCGACACCACGATGGTGATGCCGTGCCCCATGCGCTGGCGCGCGATGGCTGGAATTTGGTAGCACAGCGACTTGCCGCCACCCGTGGGCATGAGCACCAGCGCGTCGCCACCGGCGCACGCATGCGCCACGATGGCTTCTTGCGGACCACGGAAAGCGTTGTAACCAAAAACCTCGCGCAGGATCTCGTGCGTGCTTACATCTGTTCCCACGGCAGCCCATCAAAGCGCCAGCCGTTCAGGCTGGAGCGCTGGAAGTTGGCGTTCAAGTCGCCTTCGAACCCGTGCAACACATTCACCACGTCGGTGAAGCCGGCAGCTTCTAAGGCGCGCCCTGCATCCACCGAGCGTTGACCGCTGCGGCACAGTACCACCACGGTGCGGTCTTGGCGGCCTGCCTCGGCCAGCACAGCGGCACAAAACGCAGCCGTGTCGGTGGTGAATTCGGGGTATTCGTACCAAGAAATATGCACCGCCCCCGGGGGCCGCCCCACATACATGGACTCGATCTCCATGCGGATGTCAACCATCAGCGCATCAGGATTGGCTTGCATCAGGGCCCAGGTGTCGGAGGGGAGCAGGTTTCGCATGGGGCGTGATTGTCTCTCTTCTTACAATCTCCCCATGACCCTGACCTACACCCGCGCCCAAATCTTGCCCGCACTGCTGGCCCAACGCATCGTCATCTTGGATGGCGCCATGGGCACCATGATTCAGCGCTTCAAGCTCAGCGAAGCCCAGTATCGGGGCGATGGCTACAGCGGCGCCGATGCGCAGTACGCGCGCTTCAAAGATTTCCACAAAGACGTCAAAGGCAACAACGAGTTGCTCAGCTTGACCCGACCCGATGTGATTCGTGACATCCACGAGCGCTATTTGGCAGCCGGTGCCGACTTGATTGAGACCAACACCTTTGGCGCCACCACCATTGCCCAAGCCGATTACGACATGGCCGACTTGGCCCGAGAGATGAACCTGCGTTCGGCCCAAATTGCCCGTGCGGCCTGCGACAAATACAGCACACCCGAGAAGCCGCGCTTCGTGGTGGGCGCTTTGGGCCCCACGCCCAAAACCGCCAGCATCAGCCCCGACGTGAATGACCCCAGCGCCCGCAATGTCGATTTCGAGCAGCTGCGCGCCGCCTATTACGAACAGGTCCAAGCCTTGGTCGAAGGTGGCGCTGATGTGTTGATGGTGGAAACCATTTTTGACACCCTCAATGCCAAAGCCGCTTTGTTTGCGATCGACGAGTACTTCGAAGCGAGTGGCGAGCGCTTGCCCTTGATCATCAGCGGCACCGTGACCGATGCTTCAGGCCGCATCTTGAGCGGCCAAACCGTGACCGCGTTTTGGCACAGCGTGCGCCATGCCCAGCCGCTGGCGGTGGGGCTCAACTGCGCACTCGGCGCCACCTTGATGCGGCCCTACATCCAAGAGTTGGCGCGGGTGGCGGGCGACACCTTCATCAGCTGTTACCCCAATGCGGGCCTGCCCAACCCCATGAGCGACACCGGCTTTGACGAAACGCCCGATGTCACCAGCCGCTTGCTGCACGAGTTTGCGGCCGAGGGCTTGGTCAACATCGTGGGTGGCTGCTGTGGCACCACGCCCGAGCACATCGCCGCCATTGGCCAAGCGGTGGCCGACCAACACGCCCGCGCCTTGAGTGCCGGTCCGTTCTACCGCGAAGCGGCCTGAAACAGCCATGTCACACCACTGCTTGAGCGCCTGTGAGGCGGCCCAGCAACTGGCCCAAGGCACACTGCGCGCGCAAGACTTGGTGCGTGATTGCTTGGCGCGCATTGACGCCCGCGACGGCGAGGTGCAGGCCTGGAACCATGTGGCGCGCGATGCCGCACTGGCGCGTGCGCGTGCACTCGACCTGGGTGCGCACCAAGGCTTGTTGCACGGGCTGCCGATTGGCGTGAAAGACCTGATCGCCACCGCCGACATGCCCACCACCTATGGCTCGCCGATCTATGCCGGACACCAACCGGCCAACGACGCCAGTTGCGTGGCCTTGGCGCGTGCGGCGGGCGCGGTGGTGCTGGGCAAAACCGTGACCACCGAGTTCGCCACCTTCCAGCCCAACCAAACCCGCAACCCGCACAACACCGCGCACACGCCGGGCGGCTCGTCGTCGGGCTCGGCGGCGGCGGTGGCCGATGGCATGGTGCCGCTGGCGCTGGGCACACAAACCGCAGGCTCGCTCACCCGACCTGCTGCCTATTGCGGCATCGTGGCTTTCAAGCCGAGCTTTGGCGGTATCAACCGTGCGGGCGCCAAGCCTTTGTCCGACACGCTCGACACCGTGGGCACCTTGGCGCGCAACGTGCCCGATGCCGCCTTGTTTGCCGCCGCCTTGAGCGGTCGTCCTGACTGGTTGGTGCGCCCCATGGGCGAGCACCTCGCGCGCCCTTTGCGCGTGGGCCTGTGCCACACCTACGAGTGGCCGCAGGCTTTGCCCGAAACCCAAGACGCCATGCAGCAAGCGGCGGCGCGCATTCGAGCGTCGGCTGTCATGACCTTGCATGAGGTGCGCCTGCCCGTTGACTTTGAACTGCTGGCGCAGGCCCAAATCCACATTCAACTGGCCGAACAAGCCCGGTGTTTGGCGTTTGAACGCTTGCAACACTTTGAGCGTTTGAGCCCGCGCTTGCAGGGCATCATGACCGCTGGGGTGGCTGTGACCGCGGCGCAATACGACCAAGCCCAAGCCTGGGTGGCACGTTGCCGGGCCCAGTTGGCCGATGTGTTCAAAGACGTGGATGTGCTGCTCGCACCCAGCGCAGCAGGCGCAGCGCCTGTGGGCTTGGAGAACACGGGTGACCCGATCTTTTGCCGCATCTGGACCGTGCTGCACACCCCCACGGTGAACATTCCGGTCGGCCACGCGCCCAACGGCATGCCGGTGGGGTTGCAGGTGGTGGGGCCGGTCGGCGCCGATGCGTTCACGTTGGCTGCGGCGCATGCGTTGCACCAACATGTCGTCCCACTTGCCTAATTAACCTAAGAGAATCATGTCCACTTTTGACAGTACCAAGCGCTTGCTGCCTGACATCCTTGCGGACATTGTCAAAGGAAAAATTCAACTGCCAGACTTTCAGCGCGGATGGGTTTGGGACGATGCGCATATACGAAGCCTGTTGGTCAGTATTGCCAGATCTTTCCCCGTTGGGGCAGTGATGTTGTTAGAAACAGGCGGTGACGCGCGCTTTCAGCTTCGCCCGGTAGAAGGGGTGACTTTGCAAAATGGCACCCAAGAGCCTGAGCTTTTGATCTTGGATGGCCAGCAGCGCTTGACCACCCTGACGCAAGTCTTGGCGTTGAAATCTGCCGTCAAAACGCGGACAAACAAAGGCAAAGCGATTGAGCGTCACTATTACTGGCACATACCGAGTGCACTGGTTGCGAATGCGTCGCTCGAGGACGCGATAGATGCGGTCGAGTCAGACAGGATTTTGCGAACCAACTTTGGCAAAGACATCAAACTCGATCTCAGCAGTCCTCAAAAAGAGTGTGAACAACTGTATTTCCCGTGCGATCAAATTCTGAATTCTGATGCGTGGGAAGAGGCCTTGCAAGAATATGCGCCCGAGCACTTTGCCCAATACATGAGGTTTCGAAAGGAGGTATTGAGCGCCTTTCGAAACTACCAGTTGCCAGTGATTCAGCTGCACAAAACAACCTCCAAAGAGGCGGTGTGCCTTGTTTTTGAAAAGGTAAATACGGGCGGCGTGCCACTGAATGTGTTTGAGTTGGTCACCGCGACTTACGCCATGGACGGCTATAACCTTCGCGATGATTGGTACGGCAGTCGCTTGCGCAACGTTTCTTCTCGACAAGAACGCCTGCGTAAAGAACCGGTGCTCAAGGAGGTGGAGACGACCGACTTTTTGCAGGCGGTGACGATGCTGCATACCTTGTCGCAGCGGCGGGCTGATTTGGCGCTTGGAAAAGCGGGAAATCAGCTCACCCCGGTCAGCGCCAAACGCGTGTCAATTCTTGCTTTGAATTTGGCCGACTTCAAAAAATGGTCGGATCCGGTTGAACAGGGCTTCATGCACGCCGCCAAATTTTTGCGTCATGAAAACGTTCGTGCGCCGCGTGATTTGCCCTATCGCACGCAGCTTGCTCCGTTGGCTGGCGTGATGGCCCATTTGCAAGAGCGTTGGCTTGAGCCGATGATCCAAACCAAGCTGTCGCGCTGGTATTGGAGTGGCGTACTCGGCGAGCTATATGGCGGCGCCGTGGAGACACGCATCGCCAATGATGTGGAAGATTTGTTGAATTGGATTTTGCACGATGGCCCAGAGCCGCGTTCAGTGGTGGACGCCATGTTCAGCCCGGATCGATTGGATCGACTGACCTCACGCTTGAGCGCCGCTTACAAGGGCATTCATGTGTTGATGCTGCGGGCCGGGGCAGCGGATTTTTTCTGGAAAAAGCAGGTCAAAGAGTTGGACCTGGAAGAAATAAAGCTCGATATTCATCACATCTTTCCCCAGGCCTGGTGTGAGAAACAAGGTATTCCACGCGCGCGATACAACAACGTGGTGAACAAAACGCCGATTTCCTACAAAGCGAACCGGATGATCGGTGGCGCCGCGCCATCGGCCTACCTGTCGAAGTTGCAGCAACACAAGCAGGTGCAATTTGCAGATGCCGACATGGACGTTTTGCTGATCAGCCATCTGATTTCGCCATCGCATCTTCGTTCCGATGATTTCGATGGGTTCTACAGCGCTAGAAAAACAGCGCTTTTGAGGTTGATAGAGGCGGCGATGGGCAAGCCCGTGCTTTCCGTCAGTACAGCTGAAAACGATTGGAGTGACGATGAGGATGACGACCTCCAAGACGATCCGCTTTGATCGCGGCTAGGCGGTTAAAATAACACCTTCCCCAAGGAGCGTTGCAGCTTCACCCTTCCTTTCCAGGTTCGTGCGTGAAGTCAGGCTTGGGGCAGTATTTCTTGCAACGACGCTCACCTGAACCATGACCCCAGGTGAGATCCCCCATGAATTCGATTGCTGTTGCCCCCATGAAACTGTCTGGCCTCGAGCCGGTCTCTATTGGCGCGGACACCTTGTTCGTCAACGTGGGTGAGCGCACCAACGTCACGGGCTCCAAAGCCTTTGCCCGCATGATCCTGAATGGGGAATACGAGCAAGCCTTGGCCGTGGCGCGCCAGCAGGTGGAGAACGGTGCGCAAGTGATCGACGTCAACATGGACGAAGCCATGTTGGACAGCCAGGCTGCGATGGTGCGGTTTTTGAATCTGATGGCTGGTGAGCCCGACATCGCCCGCGTGCCGGTGATGGTGGATTCCAGTAAGTGGT
>CAIMWY010000122.1 GCA_903845315.1 uncultured Burkholderiales bacterium | reverse complement strand
TTGCGTGACATCATCGCGATTTTGGGTATGGACGAATTGGCTCCTGAAGACAAGCTGGCTGTGGCCCGCGCTCGTAAGATCCAACGTTTCTTGTCACAGCCATTCCACGTGGCAGAAGTGTTCACCGGTTCGCCCGGTAAATACGTGACCTTGGCTGAAACGATTCGCGGCTTCAAGATGATTGCCAACGGCGAATGCGACCACTTGCCTGAGCAAGCCTTCTACATGGTCGGCACCATCGACGAAGCCTTCGAAAAAGCTAAAAAGATCTGAGAGATCCTATGAGTACCATCCACGTAGATGTCGTCAGTGCAGAAGAGTCCATCTTCTCCGGCGAAGCCACCTTTGTGGCTTTGCCTGGTGAAGCGGGCGAGCTCGGTATTTATCCGCGCCACACGCCACTGATTACGCGCATTCGACCCGGCTCGGTGCGCATTCACACGGCTGATGGTGGTGAAGAGTTCGTGTTTGTTGCGGGCGGCATCCTCGAAGTCCAGCCTGATTGCGTCACGGTCATGTCTGACACGGCAGTGCGCGGGAAAGACTTGGACGAGGAAAAAGCCAACGCCGCGAAACAAGCCGCTGAAGAAGCGTTGAAGAATGCCAAAAGCGACGTCGACATGGCGCGTGCTCGTTCTGAGTTGAGCATCTTGGTGGCTGAGCTTGCGGCATTGCGTCGCTACCGCGGCAAACGATAAGCACCCCTAACAGCCTGCCTGATTAAGCCCCTGTCTTCGGATTGGGGCTTTTTTACTGCGCTAATTCAAAGGACAATGTGTCCCATGCCAAAAGCCAAATTACGTGCGGCCACAGTGGGTGGCTCCGCCGACGACATTGAAGTCTCGTTTTACGAAGCTATGCAGACCGGTGACCTTGAAAAGTTGATGGCTTGCTGGGCCGACGAAGACGACATCGTGTGCGTGCATCCTGGCGGCTCGCGTTTGGTGGGCAACATGGCCATCCGCGCCGCTTTTGAGGCCTTATTTGCCAATGGCACGATCAACGCGAAGCCAGAGCATGTGTGCAAGGTGGAGTCCTTGACCAGCGCCATGCACAACGTGGTGGAGCGCATTGTGGTGTTGACCAATGAGGGGGCGCAACAGGCCTTGGTGTTGGCCACCAACGTGTACCAACGCACACCGCAGGGTTGGCGCATGGTGGCGCACCATGCCAGTCCAGGCGCTGCAGCCGGCGTGGCGGATACTTTGAGCGAGCCACAGGTGCTGCATTGACGTGGGGCTACCAAGCCCCTTGGTGGCTTCCAGGGGGTAATCTGCAAACCATGTATGCCGCTAAATTGGCCAAACCATTGAACGATCCACCAATGGCCTGGATGCGTGAGCGTTGGCAGACACCGGACAGTGACTATATCGACGTTGATTGGATCAACAACCCCCTAGACCAAGAAGACAAAGCACCGCCCTTGTTGGTGCTGTTTCATGGTTTGGAGGGGTCATCTGGGAGCCACTATGCGCAGGCTTTTGCAAGTCAAACTGCAAAAAGGGGATGGCGCATGGCCTTGCCACACTTTAGGGGTTGCAGTGGCGAGATAAATCTGGCGCCGCGGGCCTACCATTCAGGTGATGTGAATGAAATCGATTGGATATTGAAGAAGTTTCAAAGCCAACACAACGGACCTTTGTTCGCCGTGGGCGTGTCACTTGGCGGTAACGCACTGATGCGTTGGGCGGGCGAAAAAGGACTTGCAGCTAACCAACTCACTCAGGGCATTGCGTCGATCAGTTCACCCTTGGATTTGACAGCCAGTGGACACGCCATAGACAGTGGCTTGAACCGACAGATATACACACGCATGTTTTTAAAAACCATGAAACCGCGGGCCTTAGAAAAACTGGCTCAATACCCGGGTTTGTTTGATCGACAGGCGCTGGTGGACGCACAAACTTTGTACGCTTTTGATAATGTGTTCACGGCCCCGGTGCATGGATTTAAAAACACCGATGACTATTGGGCCCGTGCCTCGGCGAAACCAGGGCTGTACAAAGTGCGCGTGCCCGCACTGGCCTTGAACGCACGCAATGACCCGTTTGTTCCCGCTTGGAGCTTGCCTCGGGCGCATGAAGTGGGCGATTGGGTCACGCTGTGGCAACCCGCAACAGGTGGGCATGTCGGATTTCCAGATGGTGCATTCCCGGCACATATCAACGCCATGCCATGCGCGGTCATGGACTGGTTGCAAACCCATCAGCACTGAAAGAAGCGCATGGATGACCTCGTCAAACAAGCCATGGCCAAATGGCCGAACGTACCCGACTGCTATGGATGGCTTGGTTTAGATGCCCGAGGGGACTGGTACATGCGGGATGACCGCGTGCAGTGTCTGGGAACTTTCCCGGCACAAAAAGGCTCAAAGTTACAGCACGACAAACTCAAAACATTCATTGCGCGCAATTACCAAGCAGATGTAACAGGGCGATGGTATTTTCAAAATGGTCCTCAGCGCGTATTTGTGGAACTAGAGATCACGCCTTGGGTATGGCGACTCCACGATGATGGCCGTGTCATATCGCATACCGAGGAAGTGGCGCGTGCGCAGCGCTGCTGGATGGATGAGTTCGGTCACGTCTATTTGGAAACGAACCTAGGCATAGGCTTGGTGCACAGCATGGACGTTGGGATCGCTGCGGATCGGATTGAAACTGGACTCTGGGTGCCACAGTCCGTGAGCCTGTCCGAGATGCCTGCACGATTTGGCTATGTGCTAAGTCCGCACGCGGTGCATCACCAGCGGGCATAAAAAAACCGGCTGAGTAGCCGGTTTGTCGCGTTCGATCAGGATGAACGACTGGATTACTTGGCTGCAGGTTTTTTGGGTTCCTTGAACTTGGATCCAGCTGCGTTGGCCATGAAAACCACTGCGCTACCAACTTCAATGTCGTCAAAATCACCGCCACCTTGAGCCCCCATGGCGCCCTTGCCTTTGAGTGCTGAAGTCAACAAAGCGTCGTAACCCTTGGCAATGCGTGGTCCCCAAGCACCAGCGTCGCCAAACTTCGGTGCGCCCGCAGCGCCGGAAGTGTGGCAGGCGGTGCACTGCGCTTTGAAAACATCTTCACCGCTGCGCATGGCACGGTTGGCATCACGAATTTCAACAGTGCCTACTTTTTGGATCCGTTCAGCCACAGACTCAGGCGCGTTGGATGAGCCCGCTTGTGGCTTGTTGTCAGAGGTCACGTAGAAAACCAAACCAATGATGATGAACACCGGAAGAACAAACGAATAAAACACAGCCAGCAGCAATTGCTTGGGCGTCTTGATCGGGCCTGTGTGGTCTTCGTCGTGTGAATGGTCGCTCATGATGGATAGATCCTCTTGGAATGTCTGCAAAACAGCCGAAATTATAACGGTGCCCCCTACAATACCTTGGCTACGCAATGCGGCTGTAGCTCAGTGGATAGAGTATTGGCCTCCGAAGCCAAGGGTCGTGGGTTCGATCCCCGCCAGCCGCACCATCTCAAGTTGCGTTTTTCAACACCAGAGCGCGCTCATAGAGCGCATTGCGTCCCTCGCCTGTCAGCTCAGAGGCGACTTTGACGGCAGTTTTAAGCGGCAACTCGGCCAACAACACGCGCAGCACACGGTCATGGTCTTGACCCGTTTTAGACACCGCGTCACGGGCATGCACCACCAAAGCAAACTCACCTTTGAAGCGTTTTGGGTTGGCGTTTAACCAAGCACTGACATCTTGTGCAGCCAATGTGGCAATTTCCTCAAACTGTTTGGTCAGCTCGCGACCTAACGTCACCTGCCGCTCGCCCAGTGTGGCAAGTGCAGCTGCCAGCGCTTCG
The DNA here is from genome assembly GCA_903845315.1 of uncultured Burkholderiales bacterium. Next base: position 15,071 of record CAIMWY010000122.1, on the reverse strand, counting down.
ATGCGATGCGGCGCCTCCAGTAGCACATGGGTGCGGGGGTCTTCGCCCAGGGTTTGAATGGCCTGTTGGCGCTCGGCGGACTTGCTGGAGAGAAAACCCACAAACACAAAACCAGATGCATCGGGTGCGGGGGAGCCGCAAGCGCTGAGCAGTGCCGTCAGGCTGCTCGGGCCTGGCAGCGGCAAAACGCGCAAACCTGCGCCCCGTACCTGCCACACCAAGCGGGCCCCGGGGTCGCTCACCGCAGGTGTGCCCGCATCGCTCAGATAGGCCACGCGTTGGCCGGCTTGCAGGCGTCGCACCACCTCTTGCGAGGCTTCAGCCTCGTTGTGCTGATGGACTGCTAACCATTGCGCCGAGGTCTTGTCGATGCCGTAGGCGCGAACCATGCTTTGTGTGTGGCGCGTGTCCTCACAGGCCAAGGTGTCACACAGTTGCAGCACGTGTAGGGCGCGCAGGCTGATGTCCGCCAAATTGCCAATTGGCGTGGCCACCACATAAAGGGCCCCGGTCGGATAATGTTGTGCCGAAGCCGCCGCGTGGGCGGCCGACAGGGCAGAGTCAAAGTTGGCGCTCATCACGAAGGGGACTATGGATAACCTCAAGGTGCAAAAAACAGGTCACGCCACCACCAAGCAAACGGGGGATGCGGCAGAAGACCTGGCGTTGCGCCATCTGCAAGCCCAAGGCCTGCAACTGGTGCAGCGCAATTATCGGACCCCTGGGCGAGGTGGCGGTGAAATTGACCTGGTCATGCGCGACGCCGACGGCACCTTGGTGTTTGTCGAGGTGCGCCAACGCAGCCGCAGCGACCATGGCGGTGCGCTGGCCAGCATTACCTTTGCGAAAAAACGACGCATTATTTTTGCAGCCCGCCACTTCCTCATGCGTTTGACCCATGAACCTCCCTGTCGCTTTGATGTGGTGACTTGCGAGCCGGATGGCTTGCAATGGTTTCGTGCTGCATTTGATGCAGCCTAAATTTGACGCAGCTTAAACAGTGCGCAGGTATCATTGACCCATGCTCGAACAACGCATTGAACAACACTTCATCGACAGCGCCGACCTGAAATACCAGGCTGCGCAAGTACTCTCCAAACCCATTGCGGCTGCGGTGTCGGCCATCTTGGCCAGCGTCACCAGTGGCGGCAAGGTCTTGGCCTGTGGTAACGGGGGCTCAGCTGCAGACGCGCAGCACTTTGCAGCTGAATTTGTGGGCCGCTTTGAGCGTGAACGTCCAGAGCTGGGTGCCATCGCACTGACCACCGACAGCTCCATCATCACAGCCATTGCCAACGACTACAGCTACGACCACATCTTCTCCAAACAGGTGCGTGCGTTGGGGCAAGCGGGCGATGTCTTGTTGGCCATCACCACCAGCGGAAACTCCAGCAATGTGCTGGCAGCCATCCAAGCAGCCCATGAGCGCGACATGACGGTGGTGGCCTTGACGGGCAAAGGCGGTGGCAAGATGGGCCAAGCCTTGCGCGAAACCGATGTGCATATATGCGTGCCGCATGACCGTACGGCTCGTATTCAAGAAGTGCATCTGCTGACCATCCATTGCATTTGCGATGGGGTCGATACCCAATTGCTTGGTGATCTAGAAAGTAACGAATGAAAAAAGTGAATATTTCAACAATGGTTCTGTTGGCCGCTTTGCTGGCGAGTTTCGCCATGACGGCCTGTGCTCCCGTGATGATTGGCGGCATGGTCGGTACCGCCATGGTGGCGTCTGATCGACGAACTTCAGGCATACAGCTCGAAGATGAAGGCATTGAGATGCGCAGCGCCAGTGCCATGCGTGAAAATTTTGGCAGCAATGTGCACACCAACATCACCAGCTACAACCGACAAGTACTTATTACCGGAGAAGTACCAACGGCACGTGAACGCCAGCAAATCGAGCAACTGATAGGGCGAGTCGAAAACGTCCGCACCGTGGTCAACGAACTTGCCGTCGGCCCGGCATCTAGTATGGGCGACCGCTCCAGCGATGTGCTCATCAGTGCGCGCGTCAAAGCCGCGATGGTCGATTCTGATGATGTGTTTGCCTCCATCTACAAAGTGGTGACCGAGCGGGGCACGGTTTATCTGATGGGACGCGTCACACAACGCGAAGCCAATCGGGCTACCGAAATTGCGCGTGGCGTGAGTGGTGTCAAGCGTGTGGTGCGTGTGTTTGAATACATCACAGACGCAGAGCTGCAAGCCTTGCGCCCTAAAACTGCCCCAGCAGAGCAAACCCAGCCCATGCCCGTGATGTCAGGTTCTGGCGTGCCCCTGACCTCGAACTCGCCAGTGGTCACCCCGGTCAAGTGATCTGCCAGACCCTCTAGGAAGGTCACAGTAAAAAAAGGTCCGCAAGTTTGCGGACCTTTTTGTTGGCTGACTCGGTTTATTTCAAGCGTTTGATCAAACTTGAGGTGTCCCAGCGCTTGCCCCCCATTTGCTGCACATCGGCGTAAAACTGGTCAACCAAGGCCGTCACAGGCAAGCGCGCGCCATTGCGTTTGGCTTCGTCCATCACGAGCCCCAAATCTTTGCGCATCCAGTCCACCGCAAAGCCAAAGTCGAACTTGTCCGCCACCATGGTCTTGCCACGGTTGTCGAGTTGCCAGCTTTGTGCGGCCCCTTTGCCAATGACATCCAACACCAAGTTCATGTCCAGGCCGGCGCGCTGACCAAAGGCAATGGCTTCGCTCAAGCCCTGCACCAAACCTGCTATGCACACCTGGTTGACCATCTTGGTCAACTGGCCAGCACCTGGTTCACCCATGAGTGTGAATGCGCGCGAGAAAGCCATGGCCACAGACTTGACGCTTTCAAAAACAGGTGCGTCTCCACCGCACATCACGGTCAGCAAACCGTTTTGTGCGCCGCCTTGCCCCCCCGAGACAGGCGCATCAATGAAATGGATGCCAATGTTCTTGGCGGCGGTGTAAATCTCGCGTGCCACATCGGCCGAGGCGGTGGTGTGGTCGACCAACACGGCGCCGGGTTTCATACCTGCTAGCGCGCCATCGGCGCCAAAAATCACCGAGCGCAAATCTGCGTCGTTGCCCACGCAGCAAAACACAATGTCTGCGTCTTTGGCGGCCTCTCGGGGCGTAGCTGCACTTTTAGGCGCTTTGCTATTGACAAACTCGGCCACCCAAGCAAGGGACTTGGCGGGGGAGCGGTTGTACACCGTCACGGCGTGACCTGCACAGGCCAAGTGTCCGGCCATGGGGTAACCCATCACCCCCATGCCAACGAAAGCGACGTGGGTGGAGGGGGCAGGTTCGTAGGTTTTAGGGTTGATGCTGGACATGCTGTGTGCCTCGAGGTTCGAATAAAGATGCGCTGAATCATAGGCGCCTCAAGCCTTGGGCGAGTGTCACTCAAGCAACCAACTCCGTAGCTTTTGGGCGAATCCGCAGCTGTGCAGCTGCCATTTCCATGGCCTGGGCCATGGTCTGCATGCCATGCGTAGCGCCAGTTTGCATGGCGTTGAAAATTTGGCTTGTTTTGCCCTCACGGATCAAATGCCGAACCGCGGGTGTGGCCACCAGCATTTCGAACACCGCACTTTGTGCTGCGCCGTCCGGGGTGGGACACAAGGTTTGAGACAGCACGCCCACCAAGGCGTCACCGAGCTGCGTGCGCACCAAGGTTTTTTCGTGGCTCTCAAACACATCAACCATCCGTTCAATGCTCGCGGCAGCGTTACGGGTGTGCAAACTGGCCAGCACCAAGTGCCCGGTTTCGGCGGCGGTCAGTGCGAGCCGAATGGACTCTAGATCCCGCAGTTCACCGACCAAAATCACATCAGGGTCCTGCCGCAAAGCGGCGCGCAAGGCCGCTCTAAAGCTATGGCTGTGGGCGCCGACTTCGCGTTGGGTGATCAGGCATTGCGCACTGTGGTGCACAAACTCAACCGGGTCTTCCAGCGTGATGACATGTTGCCGCGTGTGCGTGTTCAGGTGTTGCACCATGGCGGCCAGCGTGGTGGACTTGCCCGAACCGGTGGCCCCGGTCACCAAGAACAAACCCACCTGATTGAGCAATTGAGCCAACACAACTGGGGCGTAGAGTTCCTCCAGCAGCGGGATGGTGCTGGGGATGAGGCGCATCACTGCACCACAGCCTTGGGCTTGCATGAAGGCATTGACCCTGAAACGTCCCAGCTGTGGCAAGGCGAAAGCAAAGTCGACCTCTTCGCACGCCAAAAACCGCATGCTCAATGCCTTAGGCATCAAGTCGGTCAACAGCGTCAGGAGTTCCTCGTGGGTCAATATGCCTAAGTTGTGGTTCAGCACTTGGAGCACCCCATGAACACGCACCTGTGGTGTATCGCCCGCGCGCAAATGCAAGTCAGAGACTCGCAATGCGACGGCTTGGGCCAGCCAATCGTGCAGTGGCAAATGGGTGTGCGAGGTGGATGTCAAGTGCATGGCCGCTCCTTGTTAAAGTTAGACCCACGATGCCCCCCTTGAACGACAACTTCTCTACTGTGCAAACACGCGTTGCTGCAGCCTGCGCGGCGAGTGGTCGCGCGGTAGGCAGCGTGCGGTTGCTGGCTGTCTCCAAAACGTTCGGCGTCGACGATGTGTCTGCGGTGGCGGCCTGTGGGCAGCGTGATTTTGGAGAAAACTACATCCAAGAAGGCGTAGAAAAAATCACCAAGCTTGCAGCTCTGACTCACATCCCTGCCTTGGCTTGGCACTGTATAGGTTCGGTTCAGAGCAACAAAACCAAGTTGGTGGCCGAACACTTTGACTGGGTGCATACCGTAGACCGCTTCAAAATTGCACAACGTCTTAACGACCAACGTCCAAGCCATCTGCCGCCGCTTCAAGTGTGTCTGCAAGTCAACATTGACGGTGGAGACACCAAGTCTGGTGTAGCGCCTACAGAGGTGCTGGCTCTGGCACGTGAAGTGGCCACATTGCCAAGGTTGAGCTTGCGTGGGCTGATGGCCATCCCAGATGCTGTCGAGGGTTTTGAGGCGCAAGTGGCGGTACACAAAAAAACATGTGCCTTGTTTGACAAGGTGAAAGTCGCTTTGAATTCCCCACAGTTCGACACCTTGTCGATGGGCATGACCGGCGACCTAGAAGCCGCCATTCATGCGGGTAGCACCATGGTGCGGGTGGGTACGGCAATCTTTGGCGGGCGTACTTACACAGGCCAATGAAGCTGGTGTTTAGAAGCGTGGCAAATCCGGGTGTTTGATCTGCCCGGCGCGCACCAGCATCTTGCCGTATTCGGCGCATCGATGCAGGGTGGGGATCACCTTGCCGGGGTTGAGCAGGCCCTTGCTGTCGAACGCACGTTTGACGCCAAACATTTGCTCGTTCTCATTGGCGCTGAACTGCACGCACATGCTGTTGACCTTTTCAATGCCCACGCCGTGCTCGCCCGTGACTGTGCCGCCCATGGCCACGCTGGTTTCTAAAATCTCGGCGCCAAACTGCTCACACCGGTGCATTTGATCCGCGTCATTGGCATCAAACAGAATCAGTGGGTGCAAGTTGCCGTCCCCTGCATGAAACACGTTCAAGCAGCGCAGCTGGTATTTCTTCTCCATCTCCGAGATGGCTTGCAAGATGTCGGCCACGCGCTTGCGCGGGATGGTGCTGTCCATACACATGTAGTCGGGGCTGATCCGGCCTGATGCAGGAAACGCATTTTTGCGACCGCTCCAAAATTTCAACCGCTGCGCTTCATCACGACTTACCGTGATGGCTGTGGCGCCGCAATTGCGCAGCACGGTGCTCATGCGGCCAATTTCTTCTTCCACTTCTTCCGGGGTGCCGTCGCTTTCGCACAGCAAAATTGCGGCCGCATTCAAATCGTAGTCGGCATGCACAAAGTCTTCCACAGCCGCCGTCATGGGGCCGTCCATCATTTCCAGACCTGCAGGGATGATGCCGGCGGCAATCACCGCGGCCACCGCGTCACCCGCTTTGCGCACGTCATCAAAGCTGGCCATGATGCAGCGTGCCAACAGGGGCTTGGGGATGAGCTTGACGGTCACTTCCATCGTCACGGCCAACATGCCTTCGCTGCCCACAACGACAGGTAACAAGTCCAAGCCAGGCGTGTCGAGTGCTGCGCTGCCAAATGTCACCACGTCACCCTCGATGGTGAAGCCTTTGACTTGCAGGACGTTGTGTACCGTCAGTCCGTATTTCAAACAATGAACACCTCCGGAGTTTTCGGCCACATTGCCGCCAATCGTGCAGGCAATTTGGCTCGACGGATCTGGCGCGTAATACAAACCGTGTGGCGCAGCAGCTTCGCTGATGGCCAGGTTACGTACACCACACTGCACCACGGCGGTTCGTGCCACGGGGTCGATGTTGAGAATTTGATTGAACTTGGCCAGCGACAGCGTCACTCCATCGGTGTGCGGCATGGCGCCACCCGACAGGCCGGTGCCAGCGCCGCGCGCCACCACGGGCACCTCGAGCGCATGGCAGGTTCTCAACACCGCTTGCACTTGGCTTTCTGTTTCAGGCAAAGCCACGCACAAGGGGCGGGCACGGTAGGCAGTCAGCCCGTCGCACTCGTAGGGCGTGGTGTCCTCGCTGGTGAAGAGCAGCGCATGAGCGGGCAGCACTTGCAGCAGTGCCTGAACCACGAGGCTTTGCCGTTGGGTGCGGGCCGAGGTGTGGTGCGAGTCGGTGGTGAGTGAAGCGGTCATGTGGCCACTTTAAGCCAAAAGCGCTGGGCGATGCGTGAAGAAAGTTACAGCCTTGGTTGAGGTGAATTTCAGGCTCAAGTCACCGCAGATTTGAGCCAATCCGCAAACGCCGCGCACTCCCAGCGGTCCATCGCGCCGGTGCGCCAGCACAGGTAATGCCCATGGGGGCTGGGCACCTGACGCGCGGAGAGTCGAACCAGGGTTCCATTTTCTAACCAAGGTGCGCCAAGTTTGAGCCGCACCAAACCAACGCCCAAGCCCTGAGCTGCCGCATCGCACACCAATCCGATGTCATTGAAGCTAGAGCCGTCCACGGGCTCAGGCCAGTCCAAGTCGTGTGCAGCAAACCAAGTGCGCCAAGGCTCTAAGGGGCTGCGTAGCAAGGTGGCATCGGCCAAGTCTTCGGGCGCGACAAAGGGGCCGAATTCACGCACATAGGCCGGCGACGCCATGGGCACCACATCGTCCTTCATGATGCATTGGTACTCCACATCGGCGTAACGCCCGGTGCCAAACCGGAGGGTCAGATCGGCGTCTTCTGCCACCACATCCAGCAGCGGAATGGTCACTTGCAGGGTCAGGTCGATTTCGGGGTAGGCCTCGGCGAAGTGTCGCAAGCGCGGCATCAAGATGGAGCGCGCAAAGGTGGGGGTCACAGCTAAGCGCAGTTTGCGTTTGCCGCCGTTGCTGCCATCTTTGCCTGGGAAACGCTCCAAAATCGACAAACCTTCACGCACATGCGCCAGGTATTCACTGCCTTCGGTGGTCAGAGAAAAGTCTGCTCGGCCAAACAGCTTGACGCCTAGCAACTGTTCGAGTTGCTTGACCCGGTGGCTCACTGCGCTGGGTGTGACGCACAACTCTTCAGCGGCCAAAGTGACCGAACGCAACCGCGCCAGCGCCTCAAACGTCAGCAAGCACTGAATGGGCGGAATGCGGTGGGTCATGCCGGCTTATTTGAAGATCACGGTTTTGTGGCCGTTGATCAGAACGCGGTGCTCGCTGTGCCACTTCACAGCGCGGGCGAGCACCTGACTTTCGGTGTCGCGACCCATGGCCGTCAAGTCTTCCACCGTTTTGCTGTGGTCCACGCGGGCCACGTCTTGTTCAATGATGGGTCCTTCGTCCAAGTCTGCTGTCACGTAGTGCGCGGTGGCACCAATCAGCTTGACGCCACGGTCGTGGGCTTGGTAGTAAGGCTTGGCGCCTTTGAAGCTGGGCAAAAAGCTGTGGTGAATGTTGATCGCGCGTCCTGCCAGCTTGCGGCACAGGTCATCGCTCAAGATTTGCATGTAACGCGCCAGCACCACCAGTTCTGCGCCCTCGCTTTGGATGATCTCGAATTGCTTGATTTCTGCCTGCGCCTTGGTGGTGGCGGTAACCGGAATATGGTGAAACGGCACGTTGTAGCTGGCCGCCAGTTGGTAGAACTCACGGTGGTTGCTGACGATGGCACGAATGTCGAGTGGCAGCAAGCCGCTTTTCCAGCGAAACAGCAAGTCGTTCAAGCAATGACCTTCTTTGCTGACCATGATCACGGTGCGCATGGGTTGGGTGGTGTCGTGCAAGGTCCAGCGCATGCCAAAGGTGTCGGCCAAGGTGGCAAGCTGCAGGCGTAAATCCTCTTGCGTCAGGCTGCCGCAGGCGAACTGAACCCGCATGAAAAACAGACCGGTGTCATGGTCGTTGTATTGGGCGGCTTCTTCGATGTTGCCTTGGCGTTCGAGCAAAAAGCCAGACACGGCATGCACGATGCCGTGTCGATCAGGGCAAGACAGGTTGAGGATGTAGGCGGTCATGGCTGCGATTGTAGTTTTGCCGCTCACAGTCCCGGCGCGTGACGCGCATCGCGCAGGTTCAGAGGCTCAGTGCACCACCACCGGGTTTTGCGCCAGTTCGGCGTAGCCCGCCAAGGTTTCTTCCACCTCCTCTTGCGAAGGGGAGCTTTCTTGCCAAGCGCGCAAATGGGCTTGGAACAGCTCGGCCCATGAGCCTTCCAGATAGACCTCTTTGCCTGAGCGTTTGTCGACAATTTCAAAGCCATGACGCGACAACACCGGCAGATCTGGGCGTGCGGGCGAGGCAGTCTCGTCCTGCGCCTTGAGGTGCATCACAGAAAAAGTATCGGAGTTGTAGAGCATGTCCATGGCGTCAATTCGGGTCAGCTAGCGTAGGTCTCAGTGTGACACAACATATCGGCTCGAAACCCCAAGATTCAAGGGTCCAAAGTCGGCGCTTGTTGGAGTACTTGGTCAATAAAGTCGCCATTGGCGTTGGTAATGCGCAAACGTGCGGGCAAAAACCCCAAACTGGGGGCGAACCACAGCTCAATGTGTTGATCAAAAGATCGTCTGGGATTGCGATTGAGCTTGACGGCTGCTAGTTCGCCAAAGGGCAGCTGAAGCAGCTCTTCTTTTTCCACCACAAACTGCCACAGTTCAGCTTCACGCTGGGACACGGTTTGAAAAGTCACCATGCTGCCCCTTGGAAAGCGCTCAGAGTCCGCGGCCAACAAGGCGCTGAGTTGAAAAACAATGCTCAGTCGGTCTTGAGCGCCTTTGAGCAGCGGGACATCTGGCGTGTTGGCGCTGAAGCTGATGATGTTTTTGTCGCGTTGAAAGTGTGCTGCGAGCTCACTACGCGACTTGTCGCCAAACCGCGATGGCATGAGCCCCTCTGTGCCTAGAGTCCCCACGCTGGTTTGTACCCGAGTGCCCAGCAAAAACGCGCCAACTTCCATGCGCGCCTCGTAGGTCTGACCATCTTGCCGCCAGTTCAAGTCACCCCCTGCTGCGTATTGCATGCCGCGCGAAAAGCCTTTGATGGCATATTTCATGCGGGCTGATGCAGGGGCTTTGTAGGCTGTGATTTCTGCCGCCGTGAACTCGCTGGCAGGGCGGTTGTCGGAGGGTAAATCCACGGCCTCGACATCGCGAGGCGGCAAGGTGGCAGGCTCCGAAAACGCTGCCCCTACATTCCCCTGTTCGACCGGCATCCCTGGATTGGGCAGGGTCGGATCGACTGATGTGCTAGCCAGCGTTTCTGGCTGTGATTGGGCGATCGCTGTTTTTTTTGTGCGTTGGACTGCCGGGGTACTTTTGGATTGGCGCGAGGGCGCGTCGATCTGTCGGGTCATGAATGGTTTGGGGTGCGGGTCAACGTCAGGACGGATGGAAAACAGCAGTCTGCCGCTATCCAGCAACCACACATGCATCAGCAGCACACCCGCCACCACCATCAGCGCGTGCCTAGTCTGCAGATGAGGCGCAGCTTCGAGAGGTATTAGGTGTGATTCAGCTTGCATTGCTTGACGTGTCAACGACCTTGTTTTGACATGCCAAGTTCGGCGCTCAGTTGCTGGGCGGTATGGCGCAGCGCTCTGGCCGGCGCCCCCGTCCACGAGGCGTCAAAACTGGAGGTGGGTCCGAGCGACACCATGGCCAGCACCATGTGCGCATCTGAGTCAAACACGGGTGCAGAAAAGCCGGCCACACCAGGCAACAAGGCATCGGTCACGCGCGCTAAACCGCGTTGGCGTACCTCGTCGAGCATAGTTTTGGCTTCAGCGAGTGTGATGGGCACACCGTGGCGCTTGATTTTTTGTTCGCGCGCCAACTCCGCCTTGAGCATGGGGGTGGTTAAGTCACTGGGCATGAAGGCCGCAAAGCACCGTCCGGTGGCAGAAGTGAGCAAGGGCATCACATCGCCCAACCGCAAGATCGTCATGGCGTGTGGGGACTCTTGCCAGTGCACGATGGTTGGGCCTTGGTTCCCCCATACGGCCAAGGCGACAGTGTGTCCAATCTCGCTCATCAAATCCGCCATGCGCTCGCGGGCTAACTTGACGGGGTCTAAACGGGTCAGGGCGGCCAAGCCCAGTTGCAACGCCGCAGGGCCTAAGTCGTACCGGGTGCTGGCATGGTCTTGGTGAACCAAGCCTAGGCGCTGAAAACTCACCAAATAACGGTGCGCTTTGGCGGCGCTCATACCCGCCGAGGCGGCCAAGTCGCGCAGCATCAGTGCGCCCTCGGACTTGGCCAGCACCTGCAGCAGTGCAAACCCGACTTCAACCGATTGGATGCCAGCGCGTTCTTTCATCACATCAAGTATCTTATAGAATTCGCTGCCAAGTTACGGTTAGTTAAATTTGTTTACCCATACGTAATTTCAGCGCCTATTCTTAGCCCATCCCCACAGGAGACTTCCCATGAAATTGGCCACTTACAAAGACGGATCACGCGACGGGCAGTTGGTGGTGGTGTCGCGCGACCTCAGCACAGCGCATTATGCAAGCGGCATTGCCAGTCGCATGCAGCAAGTGCTGGATGACTGGGGCTTTATCGCGCCTCAGTTGCAAGACTTGTACGACACCTTGAACCAAGGCAAGGCGCGCCACGCGTTTGCGTTTGAGCCCGACCGTTGCATGGCCCCACTGCCTCGCGCTTACCAGTGGGCTGACGGCTCGGCCTACATCAACCACGTGGAATTGGTGCGTGCCGCCCGCGACGCCTTGGTGCCTGAGAGTTTTTACGCCGACCCCTTGATGTACCAAGGTGGCAGCGACGACTTCATTGGCCCAACCGACGATGTGGTCTGCCCCAGCGAGTCGTATGGCATCGACTTTGAGGCTGAATTGGCGGTCATCACGGCTGACGTGCCCATGGAGGCCGCGCCTGAACAAGCGCTGGAAGGCATCCGTTTGGTGATGTTGGCCAACGATGTGTCACTGCGCAACCTCATTCCCAACGAACTGGCCAAGGGCTTTGGATTCTTTCAAAGCAAACCTGCCACGGCCTTCAGCCCCGTGGCCGTGACGCTCGATGAGTTGGGCGACGCTTGGGATGGCGGACGTTTGCACCTGACCATGCAGTCCACCTGGAACGGCCGCAAAGTCGGCATGTGCGATGCCGGGCCCGACATGACGTTTCACTTTGGCCAGTTGATCGCGCACATCTGCAAAACCCGGCGCGTGCGTGCGGGCTCCATCGTGGGCAGCGGCACCATCAGCAACCAAGGGGTTGAAGTCAATGGCAAGAAGGAATGGCCCAAGGGCTACAGCTGCATTGCCGAGAAACGTGCCATCGAAACCATTTTGGATGGCAAACCCAGCACCGAGTTCATGCGATTTGGCGACACCATCCACATCGAGATGAAGGGCAAAGACGGCCACAGCGTGTTTGGCGCCATCGACCAAAAAATTACCGCCTTAGGCGTGTGACGGGTCAACCGTGGTTTGGTCAAACTTCTTGAAGTACTGACGCGCCAAGGCCACCACCTGCGCATCTGTGGGGTGGTCGCTGGCGATGCTGTCGACGATGCTGTGTGCCACCGTGGTTTGGTGCGCTTTGCTCCAATCTCGAAACTCATCACGTGCTGAGCCAGGGCCCGTGAGCAACACCTCATGCGTGCCGAGCAAGGCCTTGGCGATGTCCGCAAACAAAGCCGTTGTGTCCTGGGGTTTGCCTTGATGCTTGTGATGTGAGCGAGATTTGATGCGTTGTGCCTCTACGTGCTCCCGGTCAAACATCAGCACGTGGGCCTCATGGTGGTCCATCCAAACAACGGCGTGAAAAGTAGGCATACAACATTTCTTTCTTAGTGCGGGTGTGATTCGATTTTTTCTTGGCAAGTGATGCAGCGTGCGGCCTCAGGTGTGGCTTGTAGTCGTGCGGTAGGAATGTCGGCATCGCAGTCGATGCATCGACCGTAAGTGCCTGCGCTCCAGCGTGCAAGCGCGGCGTCCAGAGCCGCCAGCTCATCGGTTTCCCGCTCATTGATGGCAAACTCCAAGTCGCGCTCTGTGGCCACTTGCGCGTCTGAGTCTTCACTGTGGGCAAAGTGCTCGGCGGCCACTTCGGCACGCCCTTTGGTGCCACCGCGCTGTTGTTCAATTTGTTGCAACAAGCGTTCGCGCAGAGTTTCAAGCGCAAGCTGGATGGTGGGTGTGTGCTGGGTGTGCATGACAGTTCCTCGGGGTTGTCTTCATCATGCGCTTTGCCATGCGTTCATTCATTGACCAAGGTCAAGCCAAGTAAGACCACGCCCTTTGTTATCTCTGAAGTTTGGGGTGAACAGAGACAGAGGGTCTGGCGCTCTGAAACAATCACCCATGAAATTTTTTTTAACAGCATGGTGGATGGTGTGCGCAGTCTGGCCAGCCCATGGCTTTGAAAACACCATGGCCGAGCGCACCCGTGCCTGCACCGCCTGTCACGGAGAGCAAGGCAAAGCTGGGCCCGATGGGTACTACCCGCGTTTGGCGGGCAAACCCGCTGGCTATCTTTTCAACCAATTGCAAAACTTCAAGCAAGGGCGACGCCATTACGACCTGATGGCACGCTTGATCGACCCCTTGTCTGACGCCTATTTGCTGGACATGGCGCAGTACTTCTCGGGGCTGAAGGTGCCTTACCCTGCGCCAGCCTTGCTGGCTGGCAGTGCCGCGCCTGAGCTGCTGGCGCGTGGCCAAGTGCTGGCCCGCGAGGGGGATGCCAGCAAAGGCTTGCCCGCCTGTGTGGCCTGCCATGGCGACAAGCTCACCGGTGTGGCACCCGCGGTGCCGGGCTTGTTGGGCTTGCCATTGGACTATTTGAACGGACAACTGGGCGCTTGGCAGTCGGGCCAACGCCGCGCCCACGCGCCGGACTGCATGGCGCAAGTGCTGAAACGCTTGAGTCCAGATGACCTGATGGCCGTGGCCAACTACTTGGCGCGCCAGCCCTTGCCCTTGGATGCGTCGCCGGCACCTGCGGCACAAGGCGCCGTACGCGCCAAACTGGTAAGCGCCAGCGACACTTGGCGCTGTGGCAGCGCCCCCCTGGCAAAGGGGCAGCCATGATGCAACGTCTGTTGGGCCTCGTACTGGCCCTGTGCCTAGCCACCACCGCTTGGGTGATGTTTGACAACTATGCCGATGGTGTGGATGTGGGCCCTGCTGCCAGCTCGTCTGCCAGCGTGCCGCACGGTGCACAGCAGGTAGCCCAAGGTGCTTACTTGGCGCGTGCGGGCAACTGCATGTCGTGCCACACCGTGCCGGGCCAAGTGCCGTTCTCGGGAGGACGTGCCATTGAGACACCTTTTGGCAAGGTCTACGCCAGCAACCTCACGCCGGATGACGCCACCGGCTTGGGGCGTTGGAACGCCCAGCACTTTTGGCGTGCGCTGCACCATGGCCGCTCCTACAACGGGCGCTTGCTGGCCCCAGCTTTTCCCTACAACCACACCAGCCTGGTCACGCGCGCCGATGCCGATGCTTTGTTTGCATATTTCAAAAGCCTCACGCCAGTGACGCAGGCCACGCCTGCCCACGAGGTGCGCTGGCCTTTTGGAACGCAAGCGGCCTTTGCGGTGTGGCGCAGTCTGTACTTCCAGCCGGCCCACTTCACCGAGCAGCCGCAGCACAGCGCCGAATGGAACCGCGGTGCCTATTTGGTCGAAGGTTTGGGCCACTGTGCGGCTTGCCATGGCCCGCGCGACGCCTTGGGTGGCAGCGGCGCGTTGGACGACTTGAGCGGAGGCTTGATCCCGGTGGTCAACTGGTACGCGCCGTCGTTGCTGAGTGCGCAAGAAACTCGGTTGGCCGAAGTTTCGGTGCAAGACACGGTGCGCTTGTTGCAAACCGGTCATGCCCCACACGCCTGGGTGAATGGGCCCATGCGTGAGGTGGTGCAAAACAGCACCCAATACCTCAGCGTGGCTGACTTGACGGCCATTGCCACCTACTTGCAAGCGCGTGCCCGTGTCCATGTATCAGCGGACGACGTGCCACGCCCCACGCCGCGTGCGCCCAGCTTGCGCGCCAGCCAACGCGGCGCGGCCTTGTACGACGACCACTGTGCCGTGTGTCACGGCAAGCAAGGCGAGGGCGTGGCCCAGGCCTATCCCGCTTTGGCAGGGAATTGGGCGGTGCAAATGGCACACACCTCCAACCTGGTGCAAACCGTCATGTACGGCGGGTTCTCTGTCACCACATCGGCGCAGCCGCAGCCGTTTGGTATGCCGCCGTTTGTGTTGGTCTTGAGTGACCGTGACATGGCCGATGTGCTGACCCACATCCGCAGCCAATGGGGCAATACAGCAGGCGCGGTCACCGAGTTTGACGTGACGCGTGTGCGTGAGATGCAAAACCGCTGAGCGCGTGCTTTGGGTGAACTTGGTAAGGCGGTGAAAGTGCTTGGTTAGAATCCCCAGCCATGCAACACCTGCGCCACGCCATCTTCCTCACCCGCTGTGTGCTGGTGTGGTTTGTGCTGTCGGTCGGTGTGGCTGTGGCCTCGCCCATGGTGAATCCTCAAGCCATGGACTTGGTGTGCACCAGCAACGGCAGCATGAAGTTGGTGGTGCCGGGCGACGACGACGCCAGCGCCAGCCCCACGCTGGA
>CAIMWY010000121.1 GCA_903845315.1 uncultured Burkholderiales bacterium | reverse complement strand
GGTGATCTCACCGGCCAACACCACCAGACCGGTGTGGGTCAGGGTTTCAGCGGCCACGCGCGAACGGGGGTCGTGGGCAAAGATGGCGTCCAGGATGGCGTCCGAGAGTTGGTCTGCCACGGTGGCGGGGTGACCTTCCGAGACGGATTCGGACGTGAAGAGATAGTCGAGAGACATGAAAAAAGCTCCTAAGGTTGATGTTGGCGTTGCCAACCCCGAAGGAGCCCGGCGAACGCTTTAGCAGATGAACCAGTTGTCACCGATTCGGGTCCCACCAAGGTGGGGTTGTCGCTCTGCAAGTTGCTCTGTTAACTCAGCGACAATCGATATTGTATTTCAACTTTTATCGTTCTTATCCGCCTCATGGCCCCAGTCACCCGTTTGTTTGTTTGGCTATCGCGCATGCCACTGTCGTGGATGCAACGCGTGGGTGCCGTGCTGGGTTGGTTGGTGTGGGCCTTGTCGCCCCGCTATCGCCAGCACTTCAGGGCCAATGCGCAGGCTGCCCGTGTGGCTTGGCGCGACGCGCGTCCTGCGATTGCGGCGATGGGCATGATGGTGGCTGAGTTGCCCTGGGTGTGGATGCGCTCTACCTCTGAGCCCTTGGGCGATGTGGTGCGTTGGGACGGCGCCGAGCATTTTGAAGCGGCCATGGCCGCTGGTAAGGGGGCGATTTTGATGTCGCCCCATTTGGGCTGCTGGGAAATCGGTGCCCAAGCGATTGCCGAAAAGTTTGGCCCTCGCTTTGGCCCCTTGGTGGCGCTTTATCGGCCTGCCCGCAAAGCTTGGTTGGAACCCTTGGTGGCCCAAGCAAGAACGCGTCCCTATTTGGCATCTGCTCCCACGTCGTTGGCAGGGGTACGCACCTTGATTCGCACCTTGCGTGCCGGCGGTTACACCGCCATCTTGCCGGATCAAGTGCCACCCTTGGGGCAAGGTGTGTGGGCGCCGTTTTTTGGCCGTAAGGTGTACACCATGACCTTGTTGTCCAAGCTGGCGCAACAAACTGGTGCCACCGTGATCTTGACCTGGTGTGAACGCTTGGCGCCGGGCCAGGGTTTTTGCATGCACATGCGCCCGTTCAACGCCCCCGAGTTGCTGGACACCACCTGCGCGCCTGAGTTGGCGGCCGCAGCGGTTAACCGTGGGGTTGAGCAACTGGTGCGAGCGGCTCCGGGCCAATACCTCTGGAGTTATGCGCGCGACAAACAACCTCGGGCAGAGGGCTGAGCCGTGTTGTCGCAATTTGGGCTCTGGTTCCTGCGTGGATTGGGTTATTTGCCTTTGTCGCTGCTGCGATCTTTAGGCGCGGGTTTGGGGCTGTTGCTGTTTGCGCTGGTGGCCGAGCGACGCCATGTGGCCATGACCAACTTGCGCATCTGCTTTCCCGCCTTAAGCCCGAGCGAGCGCGCGGCATTGGCGCGCCAGAGTTTTGTGCACTTTGCCCAGGCCTGGCTCGATCGTAGTTGGTTGTGGCACCGCTCGCCTGCGTGTATTGAGTCACGGGTGACCTTGAGCGGTGAGGTGGCCAGTTTGTCTCAGGAACAACCCACCGTGCTGTTCGCGCCACATTTTGTGGGGCTGGATGTGGGGTGGACGGCGCTGACCCTGAATTTGCCTTTGCGCTTCACCACCATCTTCACGCCGCAATCCAATGCCGCTGTGGACGCTTGGGTGGCCCAGGGCCGTCAGCGGTTTGGTGATGTCCGACTGCTCAGCCGAGAAGACGGCGTCAAGCCCATCGTCAGCGCTCTGCGCCAACACGCCTTGCTGTATTTGCTGCCCGACATGAATTTCGGCCCCAATGAATCGATTTTTGTACCGTTTTATGGCGAACCAGCCGCGACGGTGCCGTCCTTGTCCCGTTTTGCCAAGTTGGGTCGCGCGCGGGTGGTGCCTGTCATCACGCGCATGACGCCCAGCGGCTACGAGGTGGTGGTGCATCCTGCGTGGTCAAACTTCCCTACCGACGATGCGCAAGCGGACACCGCCGACATGAATGTGCGCTTGCAAGCGCTGATCGACACCATGCCGGCCCAGTACTTCTGGGTGCACAAGCGTTTCAAAACCCGCCCGCCTGGCGCTGCCGAGCTTTATTGATGCTTGTCGTGCGTGCGCGCGCTGATGCGCGTGGTGCGTTCAGCCGCAGTGCGCGCTGCTTTGTCTTCGCCCAGAAAGTCTCCGATCAACTGCGTCACTCTTGCCGTTTGTTCATGGAGCAACCAATGGGTGCCGTTTTTGATGCGGTGCAGGCTGAGCTTGGGCACATAAGCGGCTAAGCCGTCGAGCAGGCCTGGTAGCAAGGCCGTGTCTTGCATGCCCCAGATCACGCAAGTGGGCAGGTTCACCGTCAGGATGTTCTGCGGCAAATGCAAGGCCGAGGCCGCCGGGTCGCCCAAGCGGGGTGGCCGCATGGGCGTGGCGCGGTAATAGTTCAGCGCGCCGTCCAAGCCCTGCGCCCAGATGGCGCGGTATTGGTCTTTGATCGCCTCGGTCAACCATGCGTGTTTGCCATCTGCGGCGCCCATGCTGGTGAAGAACTCCCACAGACGGCGGTAGTCGTCTTCGGCCAGAAGATCTTGCGCATCGGGGCGAACCAAAAAATTCATGTAGGCACTGGCGGCTTGTTGTGCCGGGTTGTTTTGCAATTCACGCAACAAGGTGCCGGGATGCGGTGCGTTGAGGATGACCAAGCGTCGCAACTGCGTGGGGTGTTGGTTGGCGAAGTTCCAAGCCATCGCGCCACCCCAGTCGTGCGCCACCAAACCAGCCAAGGGCGCGCCGGGGCTCTCTAGGGTGGCCAAGGCAGAAATGTCTTGCACCAAGTGTTTGGCGCGGTACGCGCTCACTTCTGCCGGGGCGCTGGAATGTTCGTAACCGCGCAGGTTAGGCGCCACACACCGGTAGCCGCCGTGTTCGGGTTGCGCAAAGTAGCTCAGCAGCGCATCCCATACAAAGGCCGCTTCAGGAAATCCGTGCAAAAACACCAACACGGGCCGACCTGGTTCACCACTGACTCGGCAACTCAACGTGATGCCGTGAGGCAGAGTGTGGGTAAGCGTTTGAATCACGGGTGCATCCAGTCGTAGAGCAAGGTGGCGACTTCATCCACGCCTTGCTTTTTGAGGGCAGAGAACAGCTTGACGTGCCCGCCACCGGCTTGCAGCTTGGCAATGGAGAGCGCCTTGGCGCCATCGGTGCGGTTGAGCTTGTCGGCCTTGGTCAGCAACACCAAGAATTTCAGGCCTTGTTCGACACGCGGGCGAATGACATCAAGCAAGATATCGTCCAGATCGGTCAAGCCATGGCGCGGGTCGCACAGCAGCACCACCGCGCGCAGATTCTCGCGGGTGAGCAAATAGTTGGCCATCACTTGCTGCCAGCGGATCTTGTCTTGCTTGGGGACCGCGGCGTAGCCATAACCCGGCAAGTCAGCCAGCACCGCATCGGTCTGGCCTTGGCGGCCCAAAGCAAACAGGTTGATGTGCTGGGTGCGGCCCGGTGTTTTGGAGGCATAGGCCAAACGTTTTTGCTGTGTCAACACATTGATGCAGGTCGACTTGCCCGCGTTGGAACGCCCGACAAAGGCGATTTCAGGCAATTCGTAGGCAGGCAGGTGGTGCAGTTGAGCCGCGGTGGTCAAGAACCGCGCGGTGTGTAACCAGCCCATGGCGTGCTTGGCCTGCTCGGCTGGACTCAAGGGGGGTGTTGCGGGCGAAGGCGGAGCCGAGACGGCGAGCACGGGTTCCTCCGGGGTGTCGGCAGGGGAGGGGGTGGCTTGGGTGTCTGACTGATTCATACAGCATTGTAGAATCTGCCGAGTTTTTCAGCGTCTTTGCGCGTCTTTAACCAAAGCACCTCTATGAAATTGTTTGCCTCATTGCTGATCGCTGCCGCCTTGGTAGCTCCTGTTGTGTCTGCACACGCCAACGCACCCACCAAAGCCGCCAAACCAGACGTGGCCAAAGGCGAAGCCAGCTTCACCGCCGTTTGCGCGGCTTGCCACGGAGCCGATGGCAACTCAGGCACCCCCGTCAACCCCAAGCTGGCCCAGCAGCACCCTGAGTACATCGTCAAGCAATTGCAAGAGTTCAAATCAGGCAAGCGTGCCAATGCCATCATGAGCGGCATGGTGGCCGCCCTGAGCGACGACGACATGAAGAACATCGCTGCTTGGGTGGGTTCCAAGAAAGCCAAAACCGGCTTCGCCAAAGACAAAGAGTTGGTCACCCTGGGTGAGCGCATTTACCGCGGCGGCATTGCCGACCGCCAGATTGCCGCTTGCGCCGGTTGTCACACCCCCAACGGTGCAGGCATTCCCTCGCAGTACCCCCGACTGTCTGGCCAGCATGCCGAGTACTCCGCGGCACAGTTGACCTCTTTCCGCGACGGCGTGCGCAAAAACAGCGTGCAAATGACCCAAGTGGCCGCCAAACTCAATGACCGTGAAATCAAGGCCGTGGCCGACTACATCGCCGGTCTGCGTTGATCTGATTTCCTGAACTTGAAAAAGCTGGCCTTGCGCCAGCTTTTTTTTGACTTCGAATTTGCGCAGAACCCCCTTTTCATGGGTCCGGCCTTTGAGGTCTCGTTGTGCACGTCGGCATCAACCACCGCACAATGGCACCCATTACTCACCAGGAGATACCGTGCAGCGCCACCTCTTTTCAGCCCACAGTGATTCAGGATTTGTGCATCCCCACAGCAGCGAAATCACGCCGCAGGCGGCATATGTGCAGCGGCGAGACTGGTTGAAGCAACTCGCGGCGGGGGCTGGCGGCGTGGCACTGACTGCGTGGGCGGGTCGTGAGGCTTGGGCCCAATCCGCTATGGTCAAGCCCGGCAAGCTCAGCCCTCTGGTAGGCGCTGCGAGCCGCCAAGCGGGGGCTAGCACGATGGAGAAAGTCACGCCTTACGCCGACGCCAGCAGCTACAACAATTACTACGAGTTCGGCACCGACAAAGCCGATCCGGCCAAATACGCCCACACCTTGAAAACCCAGCCTTGGCGTGTCGAGATCGAAGGCTTGGTCAAAAAGCCGGGGCCCATAGATTTAGAAGATCTGCTCAAAGTCAGCCCCATGGAAGAGCGTATTTATCGCCTGCGTTGTGTGGAGGGCTGGTCGATGGTCATCCCCTGGGTGGGGTACTCCTTGTCCGAGTTGATCAAGCGTGTGGAGCCTTTGGGCAGCGCCAAGTATGTGGAGTTCATCACCCTGGCCGATCCCAAAACCATGCCAGGTGTGGGTTCGCGCGTGCTCGATTGGCCTTATGTGGAAGGCTTGCGTCTGGACGAAGCCATGCACCCCTTGACCCTGTTGAGTTTTGGCATGTACGGCGAGGTGCTGCCCAACCAAAGTGGCGCGCCCGTGCGCTTGGTGGTGCCTTGGAAATATGGTTTCAAGAGCGCCAAGAGCTTGGTCAAGATCCGTTTCGTCGACAAACAGCCCACCAACTCGTGGGGCCGCTCAGCGCCTCAGGAGTACGGCTTTTATTCCAACGTCAATCCGACTGTGGACCACCCACGTTGGAGCCAAGCCACCGAGCGACGCATTGGTGAAGACGGCCTGTTTGCCAAGAAGCGCAAAACCTTGATGTTCAACGGGTACGAAGCGCAGGTGGGTCAGCTCTACAAGGGCATGGACCTGAGCAAGTTTTTCTAAACACGACGCGCGTTTTGAGCTTGACCCCGACGGTGCGCTCTGCTCTGCGTCACGCGGCTGCCAAGCCGCTGTTGGGCGGCTTGTTGGTGATGCCCTTTGCTTGGCTGCTGTGGGGTGCATTCAACGATGCCCTGGGCGCCAACCCGGCTGAATACCTGATTCGCGCCACGGGCGACTGGACCTTGCGTGCCTTGTGTTTGGTGCTGGCCGTGACCCCGCTGCGCCTGAGCTTGGGCTGGCCTGAGCTGGCGCGCTTTCGCCGCATGCTGGGGCTCACGGTGTATGGCTATGCGGTGCTGCACCTGCTGTGTTACAGCTGGCTCGACATGGGCTTTGAGTGGGGCGACATCGCCCACGACATTGCCAAGCGCCCGTTCATTTGGATGGGCTTTTCAGGCTTTGTGTTGCTCACGCCCTTGGCTGCCACGTCGTTCAATGCGGCCATTCGCCGTTTAGGAGCGAAGCGTTGGCAAACTTTGCACAAAGCGGTCTACTGGGTGGCTGGCTTGGCGGTGTTGCACTTTTACTGGATGCGCGCGGGCAAGCACAACTTTGCCGAGGTGTGGGTGTATGGCCTGATCTTGGACGGCTTGTTGTTGTGGCGTGTTCGCACTTGGTGGATGAAGCGTTGATTTCTCTCGTTGTGGGGAGCGGGCAGCACCTGACGTGGCTCCCATCGCTGCGCGACGGAATGTCGCCACATCAGGCGCTGCCTGCGCCCCACGGCGTATGCCTGTCCGTCAGGCTTGCACCGGTGCGTGGTGCAGCGTCATCACAGTTTGTCGCTCACGCGTTGACCAGCGACTCCAAGGCCATTTGTTCAGCGGCTGATTCGCGACGGCGAATCACGTGGGCGTGTGTGCCATCGACCAACACTTCGGCCGCACGTCCGCGGGTGTTGTAGTTGCTGGCCATGGCCATGCAGTAGGCGCCGGTGGACAGCACGGCCAGCACATCGCCGGCTTGCACCACCAACTGGCGGTCGCGACCGAGCCAGTCGCCGCTTTCGCAAATCGGGCCGACCACGTCGTAGCACACGCTGTCACCGCTGCGGGGTGCAAGGGGCACGATTTGGTGGAAGGCCTCGTACATGGCGGGGCGGGGCAAGTCGTTCATGGCGGCGTCGACGATGCAAAAGTTTTTTTGCTCACCCGGCTTGAGGTAGAGCACCTCGGTCAGGCACACGCCGGCATTGCCCACCAGCGAACGACCCGGCTCGATCATCAGCTGACGCTGGCCGTAGCCACGCGCATCCAGCTTGGCCAGCAATTGCGCCCACAGCGCATCGGCGGCGGGTGGGGTGTCGTCGTTGTAGTTGATGCCCAAGCCGCCACCAAAGTCGATGTGGGCAATGGCAATGCCTGCGGCTTCGATGGCGTCCACCAAATCGAGCACGCGGTCCATGGCATCGAGGTAGGGCGTGGCCTCGGTGATTTGCGAGCCAATGTGGCAGTCAATGCCCACGACCTTGAGGCCTGGCAAAGCGGCCGCCCGCTGGTAGGTGCGCAGGGCTTGCTCGTGGGCGACGCCAAATTTGTTGCCCTTGAGGCCGGTGGAAATGTAGGGGTGGGTTTTGGCGTCCACGTTGGGGTTGACGCGAATGCTCACCGGGGCACGCAGGCCCATGGCGTGTGCCACCTCGCTCAACACTTCCAGTTCGGCATCGCTCTCGACGTTGAAGCAGGCGATGCCCGCGTGCAAGGCTTGGCGCATTTCGGCGCGGGTTTTGCCCACACCTGAAAAAATCACTTGGGCCGGGTCGCCACCCGCTGCGATGACGCGTTCCAACTCGCCGCCTGAGACGATGTCAAAACCACATCCAGCTTGTGCAAACACTTGCAGCACGCCCAAGGACGAGTTGGCTTTCATGGCGTAGCAAATGCGTGCTTTGCGTCCGGCAAAGCCGCGTTGGTAAGCGGCCAGGGCGCTCAGCATGGCGGCTTTGGAGTACACAAACAAGGGTGTGCCGTGCTGCGCAGCCAGGTCGGCCAGTTTCACGCCCTCAAGGCAGAGGGCGTTGTGTTGGGTGGCCACAAAGGGGGCACCAGCAAGCGTGGGGTGTGACATCGAACAGCTCGTGAAGGAGAACAGAAAAATCAGCGGGCCGACGACGCGGGGCTGACCGGTGCCGAGGCGGCAGGCGTGGGGGATGGGGCGCTGGATGCCGCGCCACCGGGCAACTGGCGGCGCACGATGTCGGGCAGGGTGGCGCGTTGTTGGAATTCGGGGTCGTTGGGCAACTGCAAGGCCCCTTTTTGGCCGCACGCCACCAACAACGCCACAGCGCCTGCGCAGGCGGCCACACGGCCACCAAGGGCACTGGCCCTGACTAGAATCTTTTGCTCAATACCCATGGCGTAAATTGTAATGACCGATCTTGAATTCTTGGACCACGCTGAACAACTCCTGCGCGCCGTGGAGTTGGCGTGTGACCGCATCAACGATGAGAGCGATGCCGACATCGACAACCAGCGCACCGGCGGCATGATCACGCTGACCTTTGCCAACCGCAGCCAAATCATCATCAACTTGCAAAAGCCATTGCATGAGGTGTGGTTAGCCGCGCGCTCAGGGGGCTATCACTTTCGTTTTGATCGCCAGCAGTGGGTTGACACCAAAGGTCAAGGCGAGTTTTTTCAGCGTTTGACGCAAGACGCCACCACCCAATCGGGCATGGTGCTGTCCTACACAGCGTGAGCCTACGAGACTGCTCGCACTCGGTCTCGCGCAAAACACTCAGTTTTTGAACAAATCGAGGATGCGTTTTTTCTCGTCGTTGGCGGGCAACTCGCTGGGCGTTGACTTGCTCTCCAGCCCTAAGCTGCTCACGCCGCCGCCACGGCTGTATTCGCTGTAGAACCATTCGCCACCCTCATGGGTGAGGCCCGCAGGCGGCGTGGGTTCGACCAAGGCGACGTTTTGCAGCGCGTGTTGCATGTAGTTGATCCACACCGGCAAGCTCAAACCGCCACCGGTTTCGCGGTCGCCCAGTTTGCGCGGGGTGTCGTAGCCAATCCAGGTCACGGCGGTGAGCGTGGGGTGATAGCCCGCAAACCAGGCGTCCATTGAATCGTTGGTGGTGCCTGTCTTGCCGTAAATATCGGGGCGCTTCAAGGTGGCTTGGGCACGCGCGGCGGTGCCTGAGCGTGTGACCTCTTGCAGCAAGCTAGTCATGACAAATGCGTTGCGCGCATCGATGCCGCGCACCGACTCGTCCAACTCGGGTGGCGTGAACTCAGACAACATCTTGCCCGTTTGGTCAGTGACTTTGTTGATCAGAAAGGGGTTGATGCGGTAGCCGCCGTTGGCAAACACCGAATAGCCCGTGGCCATCTGCATGGGGGTAACCGAGCCCGCGCCCAGCGCCATGGTCAGGTAAGGCGGGTGTTTGTCGGCCTCAAAACCAAAGTGGCTGATCCACTGCTGTGCGTTTTGCGCGCCGACGGCTTGCAATACGCGAATGGAGATCATGTTTTTCGACTTGGCCAAGCCTTTGCGCAAAGTCATCGGGCCTTCAAACGCCCCGTCGTAGTTTTTCGGTTCCCAGGGTTGGCCCCCGGTCACGCTGGCGTCAAAAAACAGCGGCGCATCGTTGACCACGGTGGCGGGCGTGAAGCCTTTTTCAAGTGCAGCAGAGTAGATGAAAGGTTTGAAACTAGACCCCGGCTGGCGCCAAGCTTGGGTCACATGGTTGAACTTGTTTTTGTCAAAGTCAAAGCCCCCCACCAAAGCGTGGATGGCGCCATTGCGCGGGTCAACCGAAACAAAGGCACCTTCCACCTCTGGCAGCTGGGTGATTTCCCACGCACCTTTGGCGGTTTTGGTGACGCGAATCAAGGCGCCAGGACGCAAACGGATATTGGGCGGCGCTTTGTCAGACAGGCCCGACTGCACCGGCTGCAAGCCTTCGCCGGTGATCTCCAGTACTTCGCTGTTTTGCCGCACCGCACGCACTTTTTTCGGTCCAGCTTCCAGCACCACGGCAGCCAGCAAGTCGCCTTTGTCGCCTTGCTCAATCAAGGCGTCGTCAATTGCATCTTCTTGTTCGGCTGGGTTGCTGGGCAGGGTGATGAATTTCTCAGGGCCGCGGTAGTGCTGGCGGCGCTCGTAGTCCATGATGCCGCGACGCAGCGCGTAGTAAGCCGCTTGCTGGTCGCTGGCACGGATGGTGGTGTAGACGTTCAAGCCACGGGTGTAAATGTCGGGGCCGTACTGCGCAAACATCAGTTGGCGCGCCATCTCGGCCACATACTCGGCGTGGGTGTTTTGGCTGCTCATGGCGGTGCGAATTTTGAGTTCTTCTTGCTTGGCCGCCAAGGCTTCGGCTTTGCTGATGAAGCCGTTTTCTTCCATGCGCTCAATGATGTAGAGCTGGCGCGAGCGTGCCCGTTTGGGGTTGGCAATCGGGTTGTAGGCCGAGGGAGCTTTGGGCAAACCGGCGAGCATGGCAGCCTCTGCGATGGTGATGTTTTTCAGGGGCTTGCCAAAGTAGGCTTCGGACGCCGCTGCAAAGCCGTAGGCGCGGTTGCCCAAATAAATTTGGTTCAGGTAGATCTCAAAAATCTGGTCTTTGCTGAGCATGTGCTCGAGCTTGGTGGTGAGCAAGATTTCATAGATTTTTCGGGTGAAGGTTTTCTCAGACGACAAGTAAACATTACGTGCCACTTGCATGGTGATGGTGGAAGCGCCCTGGCTTTTGGCGCGGCCCAAATTGGCCAGGCTGGCGCGCAGCAAGCCGATGTAGTCCACGCCACCGTGTTGGTAAAAACGGGCGTCTTCAATCGCCAGCACCGCGTCTTTCATGACCTTGGGAATGTCTTTGAAGGGCGTGAGGTTGCGGCGCTCCTCGCCAAACTCGCCAATTTGTGTGCCTTCGACCGAGTACACGCGCATCGACAGTTTGGGGCGGTAATCAGACAAGTCGGACACATCGGGCAACTGTGGGTAGGCCATGGCCAGCGCCACGCCCACCAACAGGGCCACCACCACCATCCCAGCTGCGGCAATGCCAAAGGCCCACAGCAACAACTGGCCAGCCAGTGAGCGAGGCGCTGCAGGAGCGGCGGCGTGTTCTTTCGAACTTTCAGGGGGGTGCTTGTGGGCCATAGGTGAAGAGAATTATAAAAAGCGCGCCTTGATCAAAAAATCTCTGAGTCAGGCACCTCGTAGCCTACACCTTGGTTGCTCAAAATCTGCAGGCTTTTAACCCCTACCCACACCCAGAAGTCCCCATGCGTTTACCGGCTTGGCTGCTGTCGCGTCCTTCAAAGCGTCAATGCGTGGCAGGACTCGATGTGAGCCACAACGGGGTTTGGATGGTGGTGTTGAGCGGCGCATTGGCAGGTGCAGAGACGGTCAACTGTTGCGAGTTGCTGGACCTGCCCGATGGCTTGGTGCAAGGCGCTCTGGTGTTAGACCCTTTGGCTCTGGGCCAGTGGCTCAAGCGCTGGTTGCATGAAAGAAACTTGTTTCCAGAGGGTCTGTGCCTGGCCTTGGACGATGCGTGGCTGACACGCCAAGTGGTCACCTTGTCCGCGCAGTTGTCAGAGCGAGATGTGGCATTTCAATTGGCCGCTGAATTGCCGCTGGGAGAGTTGGCAGACCCCTCGCAACTTTGCTGGACCTACAAACCAGTGGTATCCGAGAACGAAATCCAATCGGCTGCTGTGTGCACGTATGCCTTGGCTTCGTTGGCGCATGAGCCCGTGCAGCGCTTGATCAGTTTGGCCAAAGCGGTGGGCGTGCGAGCTTGGGTGGTGGAGCCCCGATCCGATGCCTCCCATCGCATTGTGCAGCTTGCCTCTCTGGCCTCGCAGCACCTGGCCCCAACAGCCGCAGCTGCCCACGTGGCGCTTGGCTTGGCTGCGTCGGCGTGGGCCGAGACGGGTTTGAACTTTTTGCCCCATCGACGCTGGGCGCGGCAACGCCGCCAACGCGCTTGGGCGCAACGCCTGGGGTTGACGCTGGCTTTGGGTGGGGTCTTGGGCGGCATTGCGGCAGCTTTGTTGACGCACTGGACGCAGTTGCTAGAACATCATTTGGCTGATCAAGCGCTAGTTTCCCAGCTCTTGGCCAAGGCCCGTGACACCCAGCAATCGTTGCAGTCGCAACACAAGCAGTTGACGGCGCAGCGTCAATGGGTGCAAGCGCAGCAAAGCCAGCAGCGTCATACGGTGTTGTGGCATGCCGGTCTGGTTGAAGCCAGCGTGTGGGTGTCGCAACTGCGCCAACACCAGTCACATTGGGTGGTTCAGGGTGAAGCGCTGAATGCTGATGAGGTCCGACAGTGGACGCTCAAACTGGCGCAGCAGCCCGTGTGGCAAAGCCCACCTGAGCTGCATCAGCTGCAGTTCAGGCGTTCAGCGGCAGCCAGCGGTGGCTGGGTTTGGCACTTTCGACTGGAAGCTGACTTGAAGGGCGCACGCTGATGCACGATGCACGCCAACCCCTGCTGGATGCGTGGCGTTACTGGGTGTCATGGGCCGACGCCCATCGCCCGCCTTCGTGGTTGGCCGCGCTGCTGCTGGGGCTGATGCTGACTCTGCCCTGGCTGTTGCCCGCCGTGCAAGATGTTTGGGCAGCGCAAGACAGCTTGGCGCAGCTGTCCCAGCAGCAACACGACTTGACCGCCTTGGAGGTGCGCAACATCGCGTTGACTCGGCTGGTTGACACCGAGTCCACGCTGCCGGCCTTGCCCGACAGCGTGGCGCAGTTGACCACTTCGGCGCATGGTCAAGGTTTGCAGACCTCGGATTTGACGGTGGGCAAACCCACCCAACTGGTCACGGCTGAGCGCATGAACTTGCAGCAATTGCCGGTGAGCTTGCGGGTGCAAGGGGCTTGGGCCGATTGGCAACAGTGGATAGCCCGCTGGCCCGAGGCATTGCCGGGCGTCACGCTGGCCGAGCTCGAGCTCCAGGCCCAAGCCAGTGGCGAGGTGGTGGCGAAAGTTTCGGTGTGGCTGCCGCAACGCCAAGCTTCTAAGGCTGCACAACAGGCAAGTGCTGAGCCTGAAGCGCACAAGTCGCCATCCAGTGCAACGGCGGTGGATGCCGCCGCTTGGGCCCAAGTGCAGCAGCAGTCGCGCCAGCATGCGAGCTTTTCGCCTTGGCGCGCCAGTGAGTTGAACCGCCCGCGCCAGCCCCTAGAGTCAGTGGCGCGTGAGCAGGTGCAGTACACCGGTCATCTCGAACAGGCGGGGCGCAAATTGGCATTGTTGCGTGTAACCCAGCCCGCGCAGTCGGCGCTGGCCGAGTTTCATGCGGTGGGGGTGGGAGCCTATGTGGGACATGACATGGGTCGCATTGAAGCCATCGACCCCCATCAATTGCGTCTGCGCGAGTTGGTGCGCAATGCCAACGGTGTATGGCATGCGCGGGCCGTCTTCATCCCATTCAAGGAGGCCTGGCCGTGAATCACCTGATCTCTGTTCGTCTTTTTTTGTTGCGCCAGTTGCGGTGCTGGGCGCTGTGTGGCGTGTGTGCTTGGGGCGGCCTTCAAGCGCAAGAGGCGACACCTGTCTACAGTGGCAAAGCCTTGTCCTTGAATTTTCAGACCATCGAGGTTCGGACAGCTTTGCAAATATTGGCTGATTTCACCGGGCTCAACATCGTCACCTCCGACAGCGTGACCGGTTCATTGACCCTGCGTTTGCAGCAAGTGCCCTGGGACCAAGTGCTCGACATCATCACGCAGGCCAAAGGTTTGAGCCAGCGTCGCCAAGGCAATGTGATCTGGGTG
>CAIMWY010000120.1 GCA_903845315.1 uncultured Burkholderiales bacterium | reverse complement strand
GTCAAGCGCCCCCCAGCCTCAAGCGTTAGGAGTTTTGTATGTCAACTTTCAAGATTTTGGTGACCAGCCAAAAAGGTGGTGTCGGTAAAAGCACCGTCTCTGCCAACTTAGCCGCTTACTTGCGTCGTCAAGGTCAATCGGTGACCTTGCTGGACTTTGATACCCATGGTTCTTCCAGCACCTGGATGACCCGTGCACCCAATATCGGGGTGGTAGTGCAACACCACCTCCTGCCCTTGGACCAAGGTGGCAACCGCCCTATCTTGGATGCGCGCTTGCACCTGCGACGCGCTGCCAGCAGCTCCGACGTGGTGGTGTGCGACCTCACTTGGACCGACTCCATCGCAGGTGAGTTGATGTTCGAATACGACTTGGTGATCGTGCCCACCTCGGTGTCTGAAATTGAGTTGGCGGCCACCGCGGCTTTTTGAGCCGTCACCGCTGGGTCTTTGATTCTGCGATTCACACCCCGCCCACCCTGCTGGTGGCCCCCACCCGGGTTCAGCCCGAGCAACTGCAAAGTGACGTGTTTTCCAAGCAGCGCTTTCCCGTCAGCTTTATGCTGGCCCCTCCCATCTTGGAAGCGCAAAGCGCGCGCGACATGTTTGAGCGTGGGTACTTGATGGATCTGCAAGACGACTGCGGCCGATCGTTCAACGAATTTGGGCTATCGGTAGGCACCGCACGCAAGATGCGCAGCGCGCAACTCAGCCTGTCCCAAACTCAGCGCAGCACCAACTCCAATCAAGCCTTGCACAGCAAGCTCGGCTCACACAGCAATGTGCTGAATCAGCGCAACAACTTGCTCAACACCTCCAACTCCTTGTCGAGCCAATACTCCATTTTGGGCAGGCACCGCATGCACAAAGCGCGTCCAGAAGAACCCATCAACAAGCCTGTGCCATCCAGCAGCAATGGCTTGGGTTCGATGAGCATTCCGCAGTTTCTCAAGCGCATGTCCATGGGCGTGATCAGCAAGTAATCCATGTCTGCCGAACCTCAATTCTTGTCCTTCAAAGGGCTCAAGCAGTACTCTCCAGAAGATGGCTGGGGTCAGGTTCACAACCTGACCCCAGCTGGTTCGCCGATGGCGAAAGCCAGTGCGCCGCCCCCTTCAGTGCCCGACAACGTGCCCACACTGACCGACACGTTTGTGGATGCACCCGACGAAATCAAGAACTCAATGTCTGACCCCTCCATGGAGTCGTTGTTCGAGCAGTTGCGTGCTGCTCCCAACGACAGCCTGACCCACACTTGGCGCACTGTCGCGGCTGAAGTGAACTTGCTGACCCAACGCATGGCGTTGCAGCGTGAACTCAAAGAACGCCTGCGCCAACTTGACCAAGACTTGGTCAACTTGCGCAGCACCATCTTGCTGCACCTGCGCGAAGTCGAACAAGCTGCCGAGCAACAACTCCTCTCCGCCCGCCAACGCGCTGACACATCGGCCTTGGCGCAATCTAAACTCGCCGCCAAACTCAACGCCGACCGATAAATTTTTTTCATCTGCTCAAGGGGGCACACACGCATGCTGGACAAACTCAATCAGATCTATCCGGTACGCTATACCGCCTTCATTGCCTCGGTGGTGCTTCTGATCTTCACGCTGCTTGGCTCTGGCGTCATGGGCATGAGTGGTTGGTGGCCCCTGATCTTTTTAGGGTTGAGCTTGGTGGGCCTGTATGACCTGCAACAACAGCACCATGCAATCTTGCGCAACTACCCCATCATTGGGCATTTGCGCTTCATGCTTGAGACCATTCGGCCCGAGATACGCCAATACTTTCTAGAGTCCGAAACCGAAGCCGCACCTTTTTCGAGAGCGCAGCGAGGTCTGGTGTATTCGCGTGCCAAGGGAGCCTCTGACAAGCGCCCATTTGGTACCCAACTCGATGTTCGCGCAATCGGCTATGAATGGATCAACCACTCCATCGCGCCCAGCGTATTGAGCCACCACGACTTTCGCGTCAACGTCGGAGGCACAAGTTGCACACAACCCTACAGCATCAGCTTGTTCAATGTCTCGGCCATGAGCTTTGGTGCGCTCAGCGCCAATGCCATCATGGCCCTGAACCAAGGCGCCAAGATGGGCGGCTTTGCACACGACACGGGTGAAGGATCCATCTCGCGCCACCACCGCGTACATGGCGGCGACTTGATTTGGGAAATTGGCTCGGGCTACTTTGGCTGTCGCGACGAACAAGGCAACTTCAGCCCTGAGCGCTTTGTTGAAAATGTTCGATCAGAGCAAGTCAAGATGGTCGAGATCAAACTCAGCCAAGGCGCTAAGCCGGGTCACGGTGGCGTGTTGCCAGGCCCCAAAGTGACCGCCGAAATAGCCGAAGCACGCGGCGTCAATATCGGACAAGACTGTGTGTCGCCCGCTGCGCACAGCAGTTTCTCAACGCCACTTGAACTCATGCAGTTTGTCCAAACCTTGCGCACGCTCAGCGAAGGCAAGCCGGTAGGCATCAAGCTGTGCATCGGTCACCCTTGGGAGTGGTTTGGCATGGTCAAAGCCATGCAAGAAAGTGGCATTCGTCCGGACTTTGTGGTGGTCGATGGCGCCGAAGGCGGCACCGGGGCGGCACCCTTGGAGTTTTCAGACCATATGGGCATGCCGCTGCAAGAAGGCTTGCGCTTGGTTCACAACACCTTGGTCGGGGTTGGTTTGCGCGATCAAATTCGTGTGGGCGCCAGCGGAAAAATTGTCAGCGCCTTCGACATGGCGCGTGCCTTGGCACTGGGCGCCGACTGGTGCAACAGCGCACGCGGCTTCATGTTTGCGTTGGGTTGCATTCAAGCGCAAACCTGCCACACCGGTAACTGCCCCACGGGCGTGACCACGCAAGACGACAAACGACAAATGGCCTTGGTGGTGCCCGACAAAGCCCACCGTGTTCACAACTTTCATGAGAACACGTTGGAAGCGCTGCAGGAGTTGATACAAGCCGCGGGCCTCCACACGCCCAGCGATTTGTCGACCAAGCACATCATGCGCCGTGTCACCGAAACGCATGTGCAGCATTTGTCTGAGTTGGTTGACAACGTCGCACCAGGCGCTTTGTTGCACAGCGACTCTGGCCTTGACTTGCCCGATGTCTTTCGCGACTGGCCCAAGGCCAGCGCCATCAGCTTTAATTTATTGACCGCTTGACGCGCCCGAAGCAGGTAGCCGTGGGAATCGAATCGGGCTGTCTTTGACCACCGGCGCAGCAGCTGGCGCTGGCACTTGCTTGGCTTTTTCTGCAGCCACAGCAGCGGCTCTCTCGGCTGCAGCGGTTGCGGCAGCTCTTTCGGCAGCGGCTCTCTCGGCTGCGCTACTTCTTTCAGCG
>CAIMWY010000119.1 GCA_903845315.1 uncultured Burkholderiales bacterium | reverse complement strand
CCCCAAAGACATCACCTTGCAACAGTTGCGCCGTTTGCTCAAGCAACCTGTGGAGGTGTTCTTGCGGGATCGACTCAACGTGACGCTGGACCAACCCAATGAGGCCAGTCCCGAAGAAGAGCCCTTTGGCATGAATGCACTCGAAAAGTTCAAGCTCACCGATGCCATCACCCTTGCCGAAGATGCCCCTGCGGCCATCGCCCTGCTGCAACGCGGTGGTGCGCTGGCACTGGCGGGGTTTGGTCAAGCGCAACAAACCCAATTGCTCAACGATCGGCAAGCATTGGTGACTCGCCGTCAAGCCAGGCTTCACGATTGGCCGCTTGCCTTAGGTGCACAAGATTTGCGCTTGAACTTAGGGCAGCAGGTGCTGCACGCCGAATGGGCCAACGACAGCCACACGCTTTGGAAATCTCGCCCCGACAACAGCGCTTGGTTGCAAGTGGTGTTGCGACCAGGTTCGGTGATGGAGGGCAACGCTAAGCAACAACTACCCCGTGCCGAAACCCTCACCGATATCTGGCTGAACCATTTGGTCGCCTGTGCCAGTGGGGTGGAGACCACCAGCCTTCAAATTGGGCTCAATGGCGAGGTGCAGTTCAACCCCTTGAGCGCCGAACATGCCAAGGCCCAGTTGCAGCACTTGGTTGAGTTGTTCAACCAAGCTTGGCTCACCCCCTTGCCTGTTGCACGCAAAACCGCTTGCGCCTACCTCACGGCACAGCGACTGCAAGAAGCACATCCGCTGAACAAGGCCGCTCAAAAATTCACGGGCAACCGACGCCAAAAGGGCGAGTTCAACGAATCGGCCTCGTTGCAATGCGTGCTCCAGCACTTTGACGACATCGCCCCCACTTTGCCCGATTGGGCCGAGCGTTTGTATGGCGCGATGCTGGATGCGGCCCAATTACTTGGCAGCACCGACACTGCGGACTCTGCAGAGGAGACGGCATGAGCACCGCACTCAACCCGATCACGCTGCCCCTGACCGGGCGCCAAGTCATTGAAGCCAGCGCGGGCACAGGCAAAACCTGGACCCTCGCCGCCTTGTATGTGCGTTTGGTACTCGGCCACGGACGAGGCAGCGAGGCGCTGCTGCCCCCACAGATTTTGGTGATGACATTCACCGATGCTGCCACGGCTGAGTTGCGCGCGCGCATTCGACAACGACTGCGCGATGCGGCGGTATTTTTTGACACACAAGCGCGCGGCAAGCCATTGCCTCAAGGGCTGGAGGCAGATGACTTTCTCTACCAACTGCGCGATAGCTTTGACACCCAGCGATGGCCCGCCTGCGCCTTGCAACTCAGCCATGCGGCCGATTGGATGGACGACGCAGCGATCTACACCATCCACGCTTGGTCACGTCGAATGCTCAGCCAACATGCGCTCGACAGCCACAACCTGTTTGATCAAACGCGTCTGGACCAAGCGGCGCAGTTGCAACTGAGTTTGGTTCAAGACTATTGGCGCACCTGGTACTACCCCCAAACCTCCCAAGCCTTGCACCATGTCATGGCGGCCGTGGGGGCCACACCCGATCAATTGCTGGAAAAACTCAAACCGCTTTGGCGTGATCAAGAGCGCAAGCCACGAGTTGCCAGTAACCCTTCCAGCGATCCGACGCAAGCCATTGGAATTCACGCTCAGTGGCACGCACAAAGCGTCGCCAGTGCCAATGCTGCACGGGCCTTGTGGGATGACGGTGTGTACCAAGCACTCGCGCAAGCGCGGGCCCAAGGCAAGATTCGAGGCTCAGGCATCAGCGACAAAAATTTTGCCAACTGGCTCACCGCTTTGGCCCAATGGGCGACGAAGCACACCGATATGGACATCAAAGCGCTTGAGCGTTTCACGCCAGCCTGGCTCAAAAGCAAAGGCTGGGAAGACTGCCAACAGCACCATTTTTTTGCTGCAATGGCCGAGCATGTGGACGGCCTCAAACAAGAGCCAAATCTGCAACAACTCTTGGTCCAACACGCGGCCCACAGCATTGGCCAAGCCTACCAACAAGCCAAAGCACAGCGTGCGGCCTTTGACTTCTCCGACCTGCTGCAACACCTCTACCACGGCGTGATGGCTGCAGACGGGCGCTTGGCCAATGCAATTCGTCTGCAATACCCGGTGGCGTTGGTGGATGAATTTCAAGACACCGATCCTTGGCAATATGGCAGCCTGGACCGCATTTACAACCCGCAAGACAGCACCCCTGCCAACGCATGGGTCATGATCGGCGACCCCAAGCAAGCGATCTATAGTTTTCGGGGTGCTGACTTGGGCACCTATTTACAAGCCAGACGTGATGCCCTGCGGCAAAACCCAGACGCTTTGCACACGCTGAGCGGCAACCACCGTTCGTGCCAAGCCTTGGTCAACGCCATCAACCATGTGTTCACCCGCATTGACACACCCTTCTCCGAGCCCAGCACGCCACCAGAGAGCGTGATTGCTTATGTGCCTGTCACCGCCAATAGCAAAGAATTACCCCTCACCTTGAACAACCAAACCCAGCAAGTGGGCATGACGGTGTGGCATCTGCAGGGAGAAGCTGGCTCCGTCAACGCCAGCCAACACCTCAGCCACATGTCTGCCGTGTTTGCCGACCAAATGGCTGTCATGCTCAACCAAGGTGACGCCACACCCGGGCAAATGGCCGTGCTGGTGCGCGGTTTGCCTCAGGCCCTCGCCATGCGTGCAGCGTTGCGACAGCGTGGCATTCCAAGCGTTTATTTGTCTGACCAATCCAGTGTCTACCAATCCCTTGAAGCGATGGACATGTGGCGACTGCTGCGTGCTGTGGCATCCCCGCGCAACACACGCTGGATGCGCGCAGCCTTGGCCAGTCGGGTTTGGGGCTTGAGCTTGGACGAGGTGTTGGCACGCACCCAGGACGAGCGATGGATGGAGGACTTGTTCGAGCAGTTCAACCATTGGCAGCAGCTATGGCTCAAGCAAGGCGTGCTGCCCATGCTGCACCAGTGCCTGCACAGCCAAGCCATTGCACAGCGCCTGCTGGCGGACCCCGACGGCGAACGGCGCTTGAGCAATTTCTTGCACCTTGGCGAATTGTTGCAACAAGCGTCGCAAAGTCTTCAGGGCATTCACGCGCTCGTGAGACACCTTGGGCAACAAATTCAAAACAAACAAGAAGCCAGTGAAGCACAAAAATCACGCCTTGAAACTGATTCACAGTGCGTGCAAGTCTTCACGTATCACAAGAGCAAGGGCTTGCAGTACCCCTTGGTGTTTGTGCCCTTTGCCGGCAGTTTCACCACCGGCAAATCCAGCCACAACAAGGGCAGCGAAGAAGACGATGAATCCCACGAAGAAGCCCCTTCTTCCACCGAAGAAGACATGCGCTTGTTGTATGTGGCCCTCACCCGTGCACAACGTGCGGTATGGCTCGGCGTGGCAGAAACAGCGCAAGACGTCAGCGGTGACCTGAAAAAAGGCACGCTCAAACGCAGCGCCTTGTCCAAGCTGCTCAACCGGTCTGTGCGTGGCGATCTGTCGCAACAACTGCACGCGCTGTGGGGCGACTGCCAAGACATTGCTTTGCACCCGCTTCCACGCGACCAAAATCTTCGCTATCAACCGCCCCACAGCGAAAGCGCCATCAAAGATGCACTCAGCCCGCAGCGGCGACATCACAGCTTGTGGTGGACGGCAAGTTTCAGCGCATTGACACGCAACTTGGTGACCGAGTCTCCCAGCGACGAGGCCCATGCCGATGCCACCACCGATGCCACGACCACCGAGTCTGACATTGGCGAGGCCGAGCCCTCACCCAACGACAGCACCAGCAGGTGGCAAAAATTTCCAGCGGGTGCACGCTATGGTGTCTTGTTACACGATGTGCTGGAATGGCAGTCGCAAAACCAATGGCCACTGGCACAGCCTGAGCCGCCCGACTGGTTGACCCAAGAGTGGGATGCGTTGTTGGTGCGCAAAGCGCGCTGGCTGAACTTGCCCGCTGCGGCACAAACACTTTTGCAACCTTGGCTCAAGGCGCTGCTGACTCAGCCTTTGCCATTGGAAGGTTTGAACTCTGCGGACTTGGTGTTGGGGCAAATTCCTCGCGAGGCACTGTGGCCCGAAATGACATTTCACCTGCAGGCGCATGGCTTGCGTGCCAGTTCGTTAGACCAACAGATTCAGGCCCACCTGATGCCCAATGTGCAGCGCCCAGTTCTGCAAGAGCGTGCGTTGCAAGGCATGTTGACGGGCTCGCTCGATTTGGTGGTGGCCCACGCCGGGCGCTATTTTGTGTTGGACTACAAATCAAATCACCTCAAGCGCTATGACGCAGCCAGCTTGCAAGACGCTGTGCTGAAAAAGCGCTACGAAGTTCAATACGTGCTCTATACCTTGGCCCTGCACCGTCTGCTCAAAGTGCGGCTCAAGGGCTACGACTACGACCAACACATGGGTGGGGCGGTGTATCTATTTATGCGCGGCATCGATGACCCGGGGTCTGGCGTGCATGCCGTGCGTCCTGCTCGGGCCTTGATCGAAGCTTTGGACAAGGCCTTTGCCGGAGTTCAGCCATGAAGCAACTGCGCACCGTGCTGACCCCTGCTTGGACGCTCGCGTCTGAACTCCCCTTGCGCGATTTGGACACGGCGTTTGCCAACTTCATCAACACCCAACAGCCCAGCCCCGACATGCGTCATGTCTGGTTGGCCGCCTTGACCAGCCACCAATGGGGGCATGGCCATGCTTGTCTGGATTTGGCGCAACTGCGCGGCGATGCGACCCAACTGCTGGGTTGGCAGCCCGAAGAGGCCGCGCAACTGCCGCCCCACTTGGCCGATGCCGCATCGTCCCTGCCTTGGACGCAAGGCGAGCACAGCCCCTTGGTGTGGCAAGCCAACCCACACGACACAGACGGGCGGTTGTACCTGCGCCGCGCGTGGGTCGCCGAACAAACCATTCGTCAGCAGATCTCCCAGCGCTTGGCCCAGCCCAGCGCCGCACCCGCCGACTTACAGGCACAACTTGACGACTTGTTTCCTGGCTCGGCCAGCGCGTCACAGCCAGACAGGCAGCGCATGGCTTGCGAGTTGGCAGCGCGTCACCCCATCACCCTGATCACTGGCGGACCTGGAACGGGAAAAACCACCACGGTGGTTCGCTTGTTGGCCTTGCTGGTTGGCACGGCCCAAGCACAAGGTCGCGAGAACTTGCGCATCCACTTGGCAGCACCCACAGGCAAAGCAGCTGCGCGCTTGTCCGAGTCCATCAGCAAGGCACTCAACAAATTGCCAAGCCACCTGCAAAGCTTGATCCCCACGCACACCCAAACCTTGCATCGCTTGTTGCAGGCGCACGCCTACCAAGAAACACCCACACAACTCGTGGCTGATGTGATGGTGGTCGACGAAGCCTCGATGGTCGATCTGGAAATGATGGCTCGACTGCTGCGCGCCTTGCCTTTGAATGCACGATTGATTTTGTTGGGTGACAAAGACCAATTGGCGTCGGTCGAAGCAGGCGCCGTCATGTCGCAGCTATGCACCGGCCCCTTGTTGCGTGAACACACCGTCACGCTGGAACACAGCCATCGTTTTAAAAAGGACAGCGGCATCGGGCAATGGGCTGCCGCAGTCAACGAAGGCAAGGTCAGCGACATTCAAACTTTATGGCGCGCAGCGCCCATGTGGTTGGACCAACTCGACAGCTCTGACGACGTCACGCGTCTGAAACTCTGGCACAGCAACAGCCAAGTGCTGGGGCCAGCCTTTCGACAAGGCTGGCGCAATTGGCTGGACTTGTTGCGCGCTCATCAACAAGGGCAAGCCTGCGATGACGCCCAAGCGCTGGCATTGCTGACGGCATTTGCGCAATTTTGTGTGCTGTGCGCTGTGCGCGAAGGACCTTGGGGCGTTGGACCGTTCAATCAAAACATCGAGCGCGCACTGGGGTTGCCACACACCACTTGGTATATCGGACGCCCGGTCATGGTGACCCGCAACAACCCCGGCCTAGAACTCATGAACGGTGACCTAGGCTTGTGTCTGCCAGGGCCTGATGGGGTTCTGCGGGTTGCGTTTTCGCACCCCCAAGGAGGCGTGCGTTGGGTTGCACCATCGCGTTTGGATGCCGTCGAGACAGCATTTGCCATGACGGTGCACAAATCGCAAGGCTCTGAGTTTGAGCATGTGCTGTTGGTGCTGCCTGCCAAAGACGTTTTGGTGCTCTCGCGCGAGTTGATTTATACGGGCCTCACACGCGCCAGTCGCAAACTGACCCTGTGGGCCCCAAAATCCAAGGTGTTGTTGGACGCGT
>CAIMWY010000118.1 GCA_903845315.1 uncultured Burkholderiales bacterium | reverse complement strand
CAAGCCACTGCGGCAGTGGGTTCTGGCACATCGACTTTCTTGAACCTGTGTAAAACCATGTCGGATGCGGTGGCAATCAATGCAGCCTTCACCAATGCCAACACCCTCAATGTGTTCAACCCGAGTGCGGCGCAGCTGGCACAAATGAAGCTTGATCTCACCTACGCGATTGACACCAAGATCATCAAAGCCTTGGCTGTTCCGTTCACCGCGTCGAACACAGGCGCCAACGGTTGCACGTGAGCATCCGCCTAAGTTAACTTAGGCACAAACACCAACAACCCGATCACTACCGCCGCCACGCTGGCCAGCAGCACGCCGGCAGCGGCCACGTCTTTGGCTTGGCCGGCAATGGGATGAAGTTCGGGTGAGGCCAAGTCGACCACGCGCTCAATGCCGGTGTTGAGGGCTTCGGCCACCCACACCAGTGCGATGGCGCCGACCAAGGCGAGCCATTCGAGGCGAGAGACTTGAAAGACAAACCCAGCGCCCACCACCAGCACGGTCGCCGCTGCGTGAATGCGCGCATTGGGCTGGGTGCCCAGCAGGTGCCGAATGCCAGCCCAAGCAAACCCCATGCTGCGCCAGCGACCTGCCAAGTACCCCATGTGTGCGTCAGTTCAAAGGCTGTTGGTACTGCAACATGGCAGAGCGGCCCGACCAGCTCATGCCTAAGCGACGGCCAGAGTTGGCGTCGGTGAAGTAATAGGTGGTCAGCATACCGGTGGCGGCACCGGCGGCCACGTCACGCCAACGGTGCTCACGCGCATCCACCCGGGCCCAGGCCACATAGCTGGCGGCCAAGTAGGCAGGCACGCCGTATTCCCAGCCGCCTTTCATTTGCATGTACTGGGCGGCAGAAAATGCCACGGCGGAGTGCGCCGATGGAAAGCTCTTGTCGTCTTTGCCGTTGGGTCGCATTTCATGGGTGGTGGATTTCAGCACTTCCACAATGCCCAAGGTCACGGCCTCAGACTTGATCAGTTGCACCACACCGTCTGTGTCGTTGTTGAGAAAGCTCACGCCCGCCGCAAAAGCGGGCAAGCCCATGGCGATGAAGTTGGCGTTGCGTGTACTGCTGTCGAGCGCACTGGCTTGCAAAGACAGCAAGCCCATGCAGGCGCAGAGAAGGAGTTTGGAAATAGAACGCGTCATGGGTAAACCTTTCGATGGTTTCATTCTATAGAGCGCTTGTAAAGCCAAGCATCTGCCACGGCCTGGGGGTGTGTTTGAGGTCAAATGACCTAAGGCTTTGCTGCACTGTTTTTTAGATCCGCTGGACTGTTGACTTGAGACCCTTGTTTGCGCCAGGGCTTCACGTTAAAGTGTCTGAATCGTTTTTTAGAAAGTTCGTCATGTCCAAACATTCCCATCTCGACCCTGCCGCTGTGGCAGACACCGTGAAAGAGCAAGCCCAACAAATTTGGTTGGCGGGCTTGGGCGCTTTTTCTAAGGCACAGCAAGAAGGCACCAAGGCGTTTGAAAAGCTGGTGAGTGATGGCATCACCATGCAGCGCAAAGCGCAGGTGACCGCCGAAGAGAAGCTGGCGGAGGCCACGCACAAGGTTTCGGAAGTCGCACACCAGCTCAACGAGCGCGCCACGGGACAGTGGGACAAGCTTGAAACCATTTTTGAAGACCGCGTCGCCAAGGCCTTGACCCGCTTGGGCATTCCTTCTGCGGCTGAGTTGCAGGCCCTGCATGCGCGCATAGAGCAGCTGGAAAAACAAGTGGGCGTAAAACCCAAGGCCGCAGCGGCACCCAAAACAACGGGCAAGTCGACGCCTGCAAAAAAGGTAGCGGCCAAGCGCCCTGCGGCGAAGAAAAAAGCGGCCAAATAATTAGGTTCTGACCCCAATTAATATGGCAAAAAAGGCGCCACGTCGCACGGCTGAGCGGATTTTGGAGGTCACGCTGGGGCTGTTCAACCGCTTTGGCGAGCCCAATGTGTCGACCACGTTGATTTCGTCTGAGCTCAACATCAGCCCCGGCAATTTGTACTACCACTACCCGGCCAAAGAGGAGCTGGTGAACGCGCTGTTCAAGCGCTATGAGGTGGCGTTGCAAGATTTGCTGGGTGCAGCACCCGGCGTGCACGATGTGGAGGACGCGTGGTTTTTCATGCACACGCTGTTTGAGCTGGTCTGGCAATACCGTTTTCTGTATCGCGACTTGAACGATTTGCTGAGTAAAAACCGCCGCCTTGAAACCCACATCAAAGACGCGCTGCTGCACAAAACCTCGGCGCTTCGGGCGG
Organism: uncultured Burkholderiales bacterium; assembly: GCA_903845315.1. The sequence goes on along the minus strand of CAIMWY010000118.1, from coordinate 4,888 downwards.
TGCTGGATGGGCTTGAACACGCCGAGGTGCTGACCATGACCGCATCTGAGCGCGAAATCTCGGCCACGCACATGGTGGTCATGCTCACTTGGTGGCTGAGCTACGAATACGTGCGCGACCCGCGCCACGCCCTCGAACCCGAGAGCGCCGAAAAATCGCTCTTGCGCGGCGCCAAACACGTGCTAGGCCTGCTGCTGCCCTATGCCGCGCCGGGACACAAAGCGCATTTGAGCCAGCTACTTTCTGCCTACTAGTTAATTGAGGTCAGAACCTAATTAATTTAATTGGGTTCTGACCCCAATTAACTGACCCCAATAAATTTTTCAACGAGGCGCACCCAGTAGGTGCCGCCGAGTGGGATGAGGTGGTCGTTGAAGTCGTAGTTGGGGTTGTGCAGGGTGCAGGGGCCTTCGCCGTGTCCCATTTCGCGGTGGGTACCGTCGCCGTTGCCGATGAAGCAGTAGGCGCCGGGCACGGCTTGCAGCATGTAAGAGAAGTCTTCGGCGCCCATGGTGGGTTCTTGCAGCAGCACGTTGCTTGGGCCCACGATGTCGGCCATGACGTGTCGGGCCAAGTCGCTTTCGGCCACATGGTTGATGGTGGGCGGGTAGTTGCGCTCAAACGCAAAGGTGCAGGTGGCGCCAAAGGCGGCGCAGGTGTGCTGCGCCACGTCGCGCATGCGCTGTTCAATGAGATCGAGCACTTCCAGGCTGAAGGTGCGCACGGTGCCTTGCATTTCGCAGTGGTCGGGCACGACGTTGGTGGCTTCGCCGGTGTGGATCATGGTGACCGAGATCACGCCCGCGTCGACCGGCTTTTTGTTGCGACTGATGATGGTTTGAAAGGCTTGCACCATTTGGCAAGCCACCGGCACGGGATCGACGCCGTTGTGGGGCAAGGCGGCATGGCTGCCTTTGCCGTGGATGGTGATCTTGAACTCGTTGCTCGAGGCCATGACAGGCCCTGCGCTCACCGCGAACTGCCCCAGCGCCAAACCCGGCCAGTTGTGCATGCCAAATACCGCCTGCATGGGGAATTGGGTGAACAGCCCGTCTTTGATCATTTCACGCGCCCCGCCCCCGCCTTCTTCAGCGGGTTGGAAGATGAAATACACCGTGCCGTCGAAGTTTTTGTGCTGGGCCAAATGCTGCGCAGCGGCCAACAACATGGCCACATGGCCGTCGTGTCCGCAGGCGTGCATCTTGCCGGGGTGCTGGCTGGTGTGGGCGAATTGGTTGAACTCTTGCATGGGCAAGGCGTCCATGTCAGCGCGCAAGCCAATGGCGCGCGGGCTGTTGCCTCTTTTCAAGATGCCCACGACGCCGGTTTTGCCAAGCCCGCGGTGGATGGGGATGCCCCATTCGGTGAGTTTTTGGGCCACCAACTCGGAGGTGCGCAGCTCTTGAAAGCTGAGCTCGGGGTGGGCGTGTATATCGCGGCGCAAGGCGCTGATGCTGGCCGCGTGTGTGACCAATGAATCAAGGACTTTCATGGTGCCAGTCTAGCCGCAAGGCGCAGCCTTTGACGCGCAGGGCTATTGCGGCTTCAGAGGGTCTGGCCCAAGCGATGGAGGGCAATTTCAAGCAAGCCGTCGAAGATGAGGTTGTCGATCAACTCAAACTGCACCGACATGCTGGGCGCCATCTTCCAGCCAGCACCGCCCGTCATGTAGCAGGCCGGTTCGGCGCCGCAGTGTTGGCGCACGTGCTGCACCATGCGCTCGACAGCGCCCGCAATGGCGTAGGTGCCACCGCTGGTGAGCGCGTCGCTGGTGTTGGTGGGAAATTCGCACACATCGCCGGTGGGCACCCGCAAACCGGCAGTGCCCGACTCGAGGGCGCGCAGCATGATGCCGTGGCCGGGCAAGATCAGGCCGCCCAAAAACTTGCCGCTGCTGTCGATGGCCTCAACCGTCACGGCCGTGCCCACCATCACCACCACCAAGGGGCGCGGTGCGGCGCCAGGGTGTTGGCGCAGCATGCGGGCGCGGGCGCCGATCATGGCCACCCAACGGTCTGCGCCCAAGCGTGTGGGATGGTCGTAGCCATTGGTCAGGCCCGCTTCGGCCGATGACGAGACGGCCCAATGCGGCGTGAAGTCCCACAACTCCAACTGCTCTTCCACCCGGCGGCGAATGGCTTCGCCTGCCACGATGCAGCCCAGCATGTGGGTGGGTTCGGGCAGGTGGCGCCAATCTTCGTCAGACAAGCGGTCAATGTTCTCCAAGAACACCGCGCCATGGCCAAGCAAATGCGCGCCCGGTGTGGGCTTGTCGTAAAGCGCCCACTTCAAGCGAGTGTTGCCAACGTCGAGGGCGAGAAAGGTCATGGCGTTGGGTGGGCTCAGTTTTGCTGCCAGGGCAGGTTGCGAAAGCGCCAGCCGCCTTTGAGGCCACGGTGAGCCTGAGTGTCTGGGTCGCCTTCAAAGCCCTCCAAGATGTTGTAGGCCTCGACCCCGAGCTCGGTGGCGCGCTTGGCCGCGGCGATGGAGCGCACGCCACTGCGACACAGCAGCACCACTTTGTGGCCCTTGGCCGCAGCGCGAATGCCGTCGTCAAACAAGGGGTTCATGGCCATGCCCGGCCATTGCTTCCAGGCCAAGGCCACGGCGCCGGGGACAAAACCCACCCATTCGCGCTCGGCGTCGCTGCGCACGTCGACCAGCACCGCCTCGCCAGCCGCCACCCACTGATGGGCCAACTGGGGCGACACATCGCCGGCATAGCCCTCGGCGGCTAAGGCGTGGTGCAGGGCGGCTTGCTCGGTGGGGTGCGTCATGTCGGTGCGATAACTTGTGAGTTGGGGAAGTATAAAGATGCTCAGTAAGACTCCAAAGCGACTAAGGCAAGGAACTGCCAAGTAGAGCCTAGTGAAAACCCGCCTATGGCAACGCGTAAAAAGTTTAAGAATGGTTGGTCTTGCATCATGTTCATAACAACCATATCAGGAGAGTTTCAAATGACCGACAGCAAAAAAACCACCAGCCGCCGTAACGCACTTAAAGGTGCTGCGGTTGCCGCAGGCGCCATGTCTGCCCCCATGATTGCCAGTGCACAAACTGGCCCAATCAGCATGCGCTGGCAAAGCACTTGGCCCTCCAAGGACATCTTCCACGAGTACGCACTCGACTACGCCAAAAAGGTCAACGACATGACCGGTGGCGACCTCAAGATTGAAGTGCTGCCTGCAGGTTCTGTGGTGCCCGCGTTTGGCTTGCTCGAAGCCGTGTCCAAAGGCACGCTGGACGGTGGACACGGCGTGCTGGGTTACCACTATGGCAAGCAAAACGCCTTGGCCTTGTGGAACTCAGGCCCTGCTTTCGGCATGGATGCCAACATGGTCTTGTCTTGGCACAAGTACGGCGGTGGCGCTGAATTGTTGGCCAAGCTCTATGCATCGATTGGCGGCAACGTGCAGTCGTTCTTGTACGGCCCCATGGTCACCCAACCTTTGGGCTGGTTCAAAAAGCCCATCACCAAGTCGTCCGACTTCAAAGGTCTGAAGTTCCGCACCAACGGTTTGGCGATTGACTTGTTCACCGCCATGGGAGCCGCCGTCAACGCTTTGCCGGGCGGCGAGATCGTGCCTGCCATGGACCGCGGTTTGCTGGACGGCGCCGAGTTCAACAATGCCACCTCAGATCGCGTGCTGGGCTTTCCCGATGTCTCCAAGGTCTGCATGCTGCAAAGCTACCACCAGAGCGCCGAGACCTTCGAGATCATGTTCAACAAGACCAAGTACGACGCGCTGCCAGCAAAAATGAAGGCCGTGATTGCAGGCGCCACTGAGGCTGCATCAGCCGACATGTCTTGGAAAGCGATCGACCGCTATTCGAAAGACTATGTGGAGTTGCAAACCAAAGACAAGGTCAAGTTCTACAAAACGCCTGACTCCATCTTGCAAGACCAGCTCAAGTTGTGGAGCGAAATTTTGGAGAAAAAATCAGCTGAGAACCCACTGTTCAAAGAGATCGTGGAGTCGCAAAAAGCATTTGCACAACGCACCGTGAAGTGGGAACAAGACACGGTGATCAGTCGCCGCATGGCAGCCAATCACTTCTTTGGTGCCAAAAAGGCCTAAGCACTTTAAGTCGCGCTAGTTATTGGCTCCCCCATTAGCCACCCGAATCCGTTCGGGTGGCTAATTTTCTTCAGTCAGATCATCATGCAAAAACTTTTACTCATCATTGACAAAATCAGCACACAGGTTGGTCAAGCCTTTTCTTGGCTTATCTTCGTGCTCACTCTCATGATCACGTGGGAGGTGTTTTCGCGCTATGCGCTGGACAACCCCCATCCCTGGGCTTTTGACGTCATGAGCATGATGTATGGCACCTTGTTCATGATGGCCGGCGCTTACACACTGTCTAAAAACGGCCACGTCCGTGGCGACGTGCTGTATGGCTTTTTCACGCCCCGCCTTCAAGCCGGATTGGACTTGGCGCTGTACATCTTGTTTTTCATCCCCGGGATATTGGCCATGGCCTGGGCCGGGTATAACTTTGCCGCTGAGTCTTGGGCCATCAACGAGCACTCGAACATCACGGCCAATGGGCCACCGGTCTATCCTTTCAAAACCGTCATCCCCATCGCCGGCTTGCTGCTGTTGCTTCAGGGTTTTGTCGAAATCGTGCGCTGCATCGTGTGTTTGCAAGAAGGTGAATGGCCTTCCCGTGGCGACGACGTTGACGAAGTAGACGTAGAAAAACTCAAAGAGATGGTGAACGTCAAAGACGAAGACATCGCCAAGCTCGATGAGCTACTGGTCAGCGAGCAAGGAACACACAAATGAAAAAAGAAATCTGGTTTGGCCTATCGATCATGGCCTTGGTCGTTCTAACGGCTTTTATTTTGCTGCCCGCCCCCTCAGAAATGGCCAACGGCCATTTG
>CAIMWY010000117.1 GCA_903845315.1 uncultured Burkholderiales bacterium | reverse complement strand
CCAACAAACCGGTGGCCGTGATGATGGTCTACAACAACACCCCCTCTTCGGTGATGGCCCTCAAGAAATCAGGCATCAAAACACCTGCTGATTTGGCGGGTAAAAAACTCGGCGCACCCGTGTTTGACGCAGGTCGTCGCGCGTTTCCGATCTTCGCCAAAGCCAATAGCATCCCTAATGTCACGTGGACCGCAATGGACCCACCTTTGCGCGAAACCATGCTGGTTCGTGGTGACGTGGACGCCATCACAGGCTTCACCTTCACATCGCTACTCAACATCGAAGCACGTGGCGTGAAAGCTGAAGACGTGGTGGTGTTGCAATACCCCGACTACGGCGTCAAGCTCTATGGCAACGCCATCATCGTCAGCCCCAAGCTGATCAAAGAGAATCCAGCGGCCATCAAAGCTTTCTTGTCTGCCTTTGCCAAAGGCATGAAAGACGTGATTGCGGACCCCAAAGCAGCCATTGAAACCGTCAAGGCCCGCGACGGCATCATCAATACCGAACTCGAAACACGTCGCTTGCAACTGGCCCTCGACACCGTGATCAACAGTCCCGACGCTCGTGCCGAAGGCTTTGGTCAAATCAAAGGCCCACGTTTGGCACTGATGGCATCTCAAGTGTCAGATGCGTTCAACACCAAAAACCGCGTCAATGCTGACATCATCTGGAATGGCAGTTTCTTGCCCTCCGCCAAAGAGCTAGACGTTCTACCCAGGCCTAAGAAATAAGCGACAACCACACGATGACTGCATCTGATGACAACTTCGTCGAATTCAAAAACGTCTGGCTCGCCTACAACGACGAGTTGCTGGCACAAAACCACTTCGCGGTAGAAGACATCAACCTGCAGGTCAAGCAAGGCGAGTTCATCGCCATTGTGGGTCCCTCAGGATGTGGCAAATCCACCTTCATGAAACTCACCACAGGCTTGCGCAAACCAAGCCGTGGCAACATTGTTGTCGACGGTCAACCCGTCAACGGCCCACTCAAAATCAGTGGCATGGCCTTTCAAGCCTCATCACTGTTGCCTTGGCGCACCACGCTCGACAACGTGTTGCTGCCGCTGGAAATCGTGGAACCCTACCGATCCAACTTCAAAGCCAAGAAGGCGGAGTACGAGGCACGCGCCATCAAGCTCTTGCAGACCGTAGGTCTGGGAGGTTACGAGAAAAAGTTTCCCTGGCAACTCTCGGGTGGCATGCAACAGCGCGCCAGCATTTGCCGTGCACTAATTCATGAACCCAAAATGCTGCTGCTCGACGAGCCATTCGGCGCCCTCGACGCGTTCACCCGTGAAGAGTTGTGGTGCATCCTGCGCGACTTGTGGACTGAGCAAAAGTTCAACGTCATCTTGGTCACACACGATTTGCGCGAGTCGGTGTTTTTGGCCGACACGGTGTATGTCATGAGCAAAAGTCCTGGTCGATTTGTCGTCAAACGACATATCGACCTGCCTCGTCCACGCGACCTAGAAGTCACCTACACACCAGAGTTCACAGACATCGTGCACGATCTGCGTGGCCACATCGGCGCCATTCGAAAAACAACCGCAGTCATTGAGCCATAAGCACCATGAATCAAAAACAAATCGAACGTTGGTCGCCATGGGCGCTGCTGGTCCTCACACTGGTTGTATGGCAAGGCGTGTGCTCTGTTTTTTCTGTCTCTGAATTTATCTTCCCAAGCCCGTTGCGGATTTGGGAGCAAATGGTGGAGTTTCGCGCAGTCATTGCTGCACACGCTTGGCGCACTTATTGGGTCACCATGGCTGGTTTTGGCATTGCCATTGTGGTGGGCGTGTTGTTGGGCTTTGTCGTTGGCAGCTCACGCACCGCTTATGCCGCGGTCTACCCCTTGATGACTGGTTTCAACGCCTTGCCAAAAGCAGCCTTTGTGCCCATCTTGGTGGTGTGGTTTGGCATTGGTGTGGGGCCTGCCATCTTGACTGCTTTCTTGATCAGCTTCTTTCCCATCATGGTCAACATTGCGACGGGCTTAGCGACCTTAGAACCTGAGTTAGAAGACGTCCTGCGTGTGCTCGGTGCGAAGCGCTGGGATGTTTTGGTGAAAGTGGGCTTGCCACGCTCCATGCCCTACTTTTATGGCTCACTCAAAGTCGCCAT
>CAIMWY010000116.1 GCA_903845315.1 uncultured Burkholderiales bacterium | reverse complement strand
CAGCCAAAAAAGCATCTTTTGAAGTTTCTTTTTTGAGTGTTCTCTGACCCGACTGCAGAGATCGCCTTGGTTCGGGCTGCGTGCAATGCGCAGCCGTCCGCCAACGCTGGTAGAGGCCAGCGGCCAAGCCCGCCAGATGAACGATGAATCGTTTGTCGAGCACACAGTTGCTGAAAGATCAAGCCCGGAGATCTCATGGCCTATTCATTCACCGAACGCAAGCGTATTCGCAAAAGTTTCGGCAGCCGCGAAAGCGTGCTCGAAGTTCCTTACCTGCTGCAAATGCAAAAAGACGCGTACACGTCTTTTTTACAAGCAGGTGTTGTTTCATCTAAACGTTCTCATGAAGGCTTACAAGCCGCTTTTGAGTCGGCATTCCCGATTGTTTCGCACAACGGTTTTGTCGAAATGAAATTCATTGAGTACAACCTGGCCAAGCCCGCATTCGATGTGCGCGAATGCCAGACGCGTGGACTGACCTTTGCGTCAGCTGTGCGTGCACGTGTTCAATTGTTCATCTATGACCGCGAGTCTTCAACCTCGCAGTCCAAGGTGATCAAAGAAGTCAAAGAACAAGAGGTCTACATGGGCGAAGTGCCATTGATGACTGACAAAGGTTCTTTCATCATCAATGGCACAGAGCGTGTGATCGTCTCTCAGTTGCACCGCTCGCCTGGTGTGTTCTTTGAACACGACAAGGGCAAGACCCACAGCTCTGGCAAATTGTTGTTCAGTGCGCGGATCATCCCTTACCGTGGTTCATGGCTCGACTTCGAATTCGACCCCAAAGACGTGCTGTACTTCCGCGTAGACCGTCGCCGTAAGATGCCCGTCACGATCTTGCTCAAAGCCATCGGCTTGAACCCCGAATCGATCTTGGCCAACTTCTTTGTCAATGACAACTTCCGTCTGATGGACAGCGGCGCACAAATGGAATTTGTGTCAGAGCGTCTGCGCGGCGAAGTTGCGCGTTTCGACATCACCGACAAAGCCGGCAAAGTCATTGTGGCCAAAGACAAGCGCATCACTGCGCGCCACACTCGTGAGATGGAGCAATCCGGAACCACGCACGTGAGTGTCCCTGAAGACTTTTTGGTGGGCCGCGTGGTGGCTCGCAACATCGTTGATGCAGAGACTGGAGAGATCATCGCCAAAGCCAACGAAGAGTTGACCGAGTTGCTGATGAAAAAACTTCGCTCTTCGGGCGTGCAAGACTTGCAGTGCATTTACACCAACGAACTCGACCAAGGCGCCTACATTTCGCAAACCTTGCGTGCTGACGAAACTGTTGATGAGTTTGCTGCACGCGTAGCTATCTACCGCATGATGCGTCCTGGCGAGCCACCGACAGAGGATGCTGTTCAGGCCTTGTTCCAGCGCCTGTTCTATAACCCTGACACGTACGACTTGTCGCGCGTGGGCCGCATGAAATTCAATGCGCGCGTGGGTCGCGACGAGTCCACAGGTCTGATGGTGTTGACCAACGAAGACATTTTGTCTGTGGTCAAAATCCTGGTGGACCTGCGCAACGGCAACGGCGAAGTCGATGACATCGACCACTTGGGCAACCGCCGCGTACGTTGCGTGGGCGAATTGGCCGAAAACCAGTACCGCACAGGTTTGGCACGTATCGAAAAAGCTGTGAAAGAGCGTTTGGGTCAAGCTGAGCAAGAGCCTTTGATGCCGCATGACCTGATCAACTCCAAGCCAATTTCTGCGGCTTTGAAAGAGTTCTTTGGTGCATCGCAGTTGTCGCAGTTCATGGACCAGACCAATCCTCTGGCCGAGATCACGCACAAGCGCCGCGTCTCTGCTTTGGGCCCTGGCGGTTTGACCCGTGAACGCGCTGGCTTTGAAGTACGTGACGTGCACGTGACCCATTACGGTCGTGTGTGTCCGATTGAAACGCCAGAAGGTCCTAACATTGGTTTGATCAACTCCTTGGCTTTGTACGCTCGTTTGAACGAGTACGGTTTCATAGAAACCCCTTACCGCCGGGTTGCCGATGGCAAAGTGACAATGGAAATCGACTATCTGTCGGCCATTGAAGAGGGCAAGTACGTCATTGCGCAGGCTAACGCTTTGCTCGACAAAGACGGCAAGCTGACCGGTGACTTGGTGTCCGCTCGAGAAAAAGGCGAATCCATCTTGTGTGGCGCCGACCGTATCCAGTACATGGACGTGTCACCCGCACAGATCGT
>CAIMWY010000115.1 GCA_903845315.1 uncultured Burkholderiales bacterium | reverse complement strand
TCTGGGGCGAGCTTTCAAGATGTTGCAAGCCGCTTCGATCAGGTTGACCACGGTGGCCTCGGCCTTGCTGGCTTGTTCCCAAAAGGCCGAGGCTGAGAAGCGCGGCATGATGGCCACGCTGGCGCCAGCAGCGATGGCGCCCGCCACCGAATAGAACAAGGCGTTCATGTGGAAAAACGGCAGCACGATCATCAGGCGGTCACTGGGCTGCACATAGACCCGCTCCACAAACGCTTCGCCGCCCAACAAGAAACTGCGCTGGCTGTGCATGACGCCCTTGGGAAATCCTGTGGTGCCTGAGGTGTAGATGATCACGCAGGTGTCGTCGGGTTGCGCTTGCGTGGCCACCTCGGGCGCTTGTGCGGCTTGCGCCAAAAATTCAGACAAGTGCGGTGCGGTGGAAGATGCATCCGACGCCTGTTTGGACAGGTCAATCATCCAAGGCGGTGTCGCGGTGTTGGCGTAGGCTTGCTGCACGGTAGTGGCCGCATGTTCGTCGTAGGCCAAGCCCGACAAATCGGCGTGCTGCAACACATAGCCTGCTTCGGTCACGCCAAAGTCGGGGTTGATGGGCACCATCACGGCCGACAGATGCGCCAGCGCCAACAAAAACAACACATGGCTGTCTTGGTTCCGCGCCATGATGCCCACACGTGCGCCTGGGCCCACGCCCTGTGCGGCAAAGGCGGCGGCTAGGCGCGTCACGCGGGTGTGGACTTCGCGCCAACTGAGAGATCGACCATCGAACAGACAAAACACTTTGTCGGGATCGGCTGCAAGACGGCTGGCCAGGGCGTCTGGCAGGGTGTTGTTGTGCGCACGAAAACTGCGCAGCACATCCAAGGGTTTCAACAGGGGGTCAGACGGGTGAGGCATAGGTGGCACAGCCTACGCCAAGCCCAAGTGCCTGTCTGTCACCCGCGATATCTGGCCATAATCCCGGCACACATGGGATGCGCCAAGGAGAAACAATGACCGACTGGACGATGTACGACAGCCTCGCGCAGGCCTCTCCCTTGGGGACTTACCAAGCGTATTGCCAGCAAGGGCACTTGGCTTACCAAACCACCCCCGAAGGCGAGGCGGTTTTTTTCCCGCGCGTGGCAGCGCCTCAGACGGGCCAAGCGTTGTCGTGGCAAATTTCAAAAGGCTTGGGCACGGTGTACGCCACCACCGTGGTCCACGCCAAAGACCAAGCGCCCCACAACGTGGCCTTGATCGATGTAGACGAAGGGTTTCGCATGATGAGCCAAGTGCACGGTGTAGCCCCTGAGTCGGTGCGCATCGGCCAGCGCGTGCAGGTGTGGATGCGCCAAGACGAGGACGGTGTGACGCGCCCTTATTTCAAACCGCTGCAGGAGGCGATGTGATGCCAGTGCGCAAAGGCAGCGTGGCCATTGTGGGCGCGGCAGAGTCTGATTTGGGTCTGTGTGCGCCCGGTACCTCGCCCCTGGATTTGATGGCGCAAGCCAGCATCAGGGCACTGGCGGATGCCGGGCTGGATTTGTCGCAAGTGGATGGCTTGTTTTGTGCCTCCACCCAAACCCGCTTCACCACCCTGGCATTGGCCGAGTACTTGGGGCTGCAACCTCGCTACCAAGACAACACGCAAATCGGTGGATCGTCGTTCATGTCGCACGTAACCCATGCGATGGCCGCCATCGAACAAGGCTTGTGTGAAGTGGCGTTGATTGCCTACGGCAGCACCCAGCGTTCGGTCAGTCGCGCAGCGGCCAGTCCACGCGAGGTCAACCCGTATGAAACACCCTACCGCCCGTTGTTGCCGGTGAGTGCCTATGCCATGGCGGCTGCGCGGCACATGCACCAGTACGGCACCACCCGCGCGCAGTTGGCCGACGTGGCTGTGGCCGCGCGTCAGTGGGCCTTGCTCAACCCCAAGGCCTGGGAGAAACAGCCGCTGACCCGAGCCGAGGTAATCGGTGCCCGCAAAGTGAGTGATCCGCTCACGGTGCGTGACTGCTGTTTGGTCAGCGATGGGGGCGGGGCGTTGGTGTTGACCCGTGCCGACCGTGCGCGGCATTTGCGCCAACCGCCGGTCTATGTGCTGGGGGTTGGCGAAGCTTTGTCGCATGCAAGCATTTCGAACATGCCGGATTTGACCGTCACGGGCGCTGTGGCCTCATCGCAAGCCGCGTTTGCGATGGCCGGTTACGGTGCCCAAGACATGAATTTGGCCATGCTCTATGACGCCTTCACCATCACACCGATTTTGTTTTTAGAGGATCTGGGCTTTTGTGCCAAAGGCGAGGGCGGAGCCTTTGTGAGCGACGGTGGCATTGCCCCCGGTGGACATTTGGCGGTCAACACCAATGGGGGCGGTTTGTCGTATTGCCATCCTGGCATGTACGGTTTGTTGTTGCTGGTCGAGGCCGTGCGTCAACTGCGCGTCGAGTGCGGTGCCCGTCAAGTGGACCAGTGTGACTTGGCCGTGGCCCATGGCAATGGCGGCGTGTTGTCGAGTCAGGCCACTGTGGTGTTGGGGCGTGAACCGGCCTGAAGTTAAAAAAGTTTGACGACCCAAATGAAAGTGGTTATCATTTGCGAACTGTTATCAACCGCAACGGACACCCCACTTTATGTCTCAAGCTCTGCTGATTTGTTTTCGCGAAGGCCTAGAAGCCTTTTTGGTGATCGCCATCGCCTCTTTGTATTTGCGCAAAGCCCATAACGAAGCCTTGCTGTCTGCCGTGCGCTGGGGTTTGGGTGTGGCGGTGCTCGGTTGTGCTGTGCTCGGTGTGGTGCTGTCGCAGATTGGCGCCCTGTCCTCCACCTGGGCCGGCGTGATGGCGCTGGTCGCCGCAGTTGCCGTGACGTGGTGCGTGGTGCACATGAGCCAAGCCGGCAAAAGCATGGGTCGCCAGATTGAACATCGTTTGGACGACGTGTCTGCCCTGCGCGGAGCCAAAGCGTGGTGGTCTATTTTTGCGTTCACGGTCTTCATGGTCAGCCGTGAAGGTGTGGAGACTGCCACCATGATTGCTTCCTTGGCCGCAAATGCCGATGCCACTGACATGACGCTGGGCGC
>CAIMWY010000114.1 GCA_903845315.1 uncultured Burkholderiales bacterium | reverse complement strand
TCACCGTTCACGGTGCTGAAGGTGTTGGCCCGAGCGGGCTATGCCTGTGTGGATGCGCAGTGCACACAAATTGCCCCGGCCTCGACCTTCAAGGGCCGGTTGTTTGCACGCTTGGTGCAGTGGCGATCGGTGTGGGCCGACAACTTGGTGGTGCAAGCCCGTAGCGCTTCGCCTTGACGCGCTGCGCCAAACATTGGAGGCCGCGCTAGCGCAAGCGCGCCAACCAGAGTGACAGGGCCAACAGGCCGACGCTACTGACACCCGCAAACGCCGTGATGTGCTGCACGGCGTCCACCGATGTGCCCATCAGCACCGGCCACCACAAGACCACGGCTTGAAACGCTGTGAGAGCGATGCAAGCCCACGAATAGCGCACAGCCGCCTGGGTTTGAAACGGCCGATGGCTGAAAGCCGCCAACACACAAGCAGCGGCTTGCCAAAGCGCCACCGGCAGCAGATAAGCCAGCACGCCAGACCACCGCGCATCCAACCATTCCCAATCCAAGGCCAGCGCACAGACCCCAGTCAGCGCAACCACACACGCTGCCGCACCCAAGCCCAACCACCAGGCCACGCGGGGTGCGTGACGAGCGCGGGTATGCGGCTGGGGTGTGTCGGCCGCAACACCGGGCGATGCTGCACCGAGTGCGGTGGTGTGTGTGGGGGGCGTGGCCTCGCCTTGCGCCAACACCACCTGCGCCCATGCCATGTGCACCAGCGCCGGCACAAAGCCCAGCACGCGCAGCAGGGCAGTGAGCCAACCCGTGTCTTGCGCGCCATACAGGCGCTGCCACACCACCACCACCGAGGTGGCCAGCAGCGCGTCGCACAGCGTGTGCGCAAAGCGCAAACGCGCGCTGCGGGGGTCCGATTGCTGCGCGCAGACGACGTGTGGCAGCGCCTCGACGCGTGCGTCGGCTTGGGCCTGTGCACGGTCATCCTCCAAGTCGCGCGTGATCTGCTGGCGTAGGTCGGTGGCTTGTTGCAATTTGCCGCTTGGCGTGAACGCGTCGCTGGGTGCAACAAGCTGCGCTGGCCGCCAAGCCGGCAGCAACCACACCGCCCCCACCGCATAGCCCAACACGGCAGAGGCCACCAGCGTGGCGCCTGAGGCATCCAGCCACGCACCGCACAGCGCGGCCAGGGCCGCTGTGAGCGGTGGCACCACACGCACCGCCGCTTGTTGCCATCGCGTGCCCACGCGCAGCGTGAAGCTTTGGGCCAGCGTCCACGCCATTTGGCTGGCCGCCAACAGCAGCACCCACACCAGCGCAGACAGCGTGGCCAAGCCGCTCAGCCACACGGCCAGGGCCGCGACAGGCAGCAGCCACACACCACGCAGCAAGCTGCCGCGCCACGCGGCACGCAAGGCCTGGTGCGCCGGCACACCGGCGTTGGCCAGCAAGCTCAAAGGTGCTTGGGCCAAGGCCAGCGTCATCCAGAAAAAACCAATTTGGCTCAGCAGCGAAAACTCACCCACCGCTTGGGGGCTGAACAAGCGCAGCATGAGCAGCGCAAACACCACCTGCGTGCCAAATGCGGCCATGCTGGCCAAGGCCACGGTGTGGCTGTGGGCGGGCAGTTGCAAAAAGCGTAGACGGTGCATGGTGGGTGGACAGCAGATGGGGTGTGCGAAAGGGCGAGGGGTGGTTGCTGGGGTGTGTGGCGGCGCTTGATTTTTGCAATGAGGGCGTGCGCGTTCAATTGAAGAGGTGCTGCCACAGCGCCAGCCGCTCCAGCACCAGCGGCCACGCCAAGTCACCCACTTGGGGCACTTGGTAGGGAAACGCATCCAGGGCTTCGCCGAAGTTGGTTTCCCAGCTTTGGGGATCGTCACGCAGCAGCAAAAAGTTGGCTTGGTGGTGGGCCGCAAAGTAGCGCACCCAGGCGTAGTCGTTGCTCACCACGGGCAGGCCCACGGCGCAATACTCCAGCAGCTTGGTGGAGGTTTGTTGGTTGTAGGGGGTGAGGTTGCTCACCAGGTTCAAGCCATAGCGGGCACGGCGCAGCTGCAGGGGCACTTGCGCGTGCGGCACCCGCCCCGCGCATTGCACCGACTCAGGCAACAAGCCCTGCAGCGCTTGAGGCACCTCGCCCACCAGCAACAAGCGCCGACC
>CAIMWY010000113.1 GCA_903845315.1 uncultured Burkholderiales bacterium | reverse complement strand
TCCACCACGTCTTGCGACTCCATGGCGCGGTTGAGTGCGGCGTTGAGTTTGTCGACGATGGCCTGGGGTGTGCCAAGCGGCAAGAAAAAGCCAAACCAGGTGTAGTCATCAAACTCTTTGTAGCCAAACTCGGTGATCGAGGGCACCTCGGGCAACAGCGGTGAACGGGTGGCGCTGGTCACCGCCAGTGCGCGCAGTTTGCCCGCTTTGATCATGGGCACCGCAGGCGGCATCGAGGTGGTGGCCATGGGCGTGTGGCCGGCCACCACGGCGTTGATGGCAGCAGCGGGTTGGTAGGGCACATGGGTGATGTCCACTTTGGCGGCGGTCTTCAAACGTTCCATCGACAAGTGGGTGGTGGTGCCAATGCCCGACGAGGCGTAGCTCATGTGAGTTTTCTTGGCTTCTTCCACCAACTCAGGCAGTGTTTTGGCCGACACGCTGGGGTTGACGGTGAAGATGTTGGGCGTCTTGGGGCCGAGCGCCAAGGGCACAAAGTCTTTCAGAGCGTCGTAGCCGGCGTCGGCATACAGCGAGGGGTTGACCGCATACGCCACGCTGTGTACCAGCACGGTGTAGCCATCGGGCGCTGCGCGTTTGACTTGGCCCGAGGCAATGTTGCCACCCGCGCCACCTTTGTTTTCCACAATGAAGTTGCCCCCAGTGATCTCGGACAGTTTTTGCGTGAGCGAGCGCGCCACGATGTCCGTGGATGCGCCCGGGGCAAACGCCACCAACAAGGTGACGGGCTTGGCCTTGGGCCACTCGGCCTGGGCCGATGCGTTGAGGCAGAGCAAGCTGCACAAAGCGCCCAAGCCAATGCCCGCCAGGGTGGTGTTGCGTGTCAAGGCATGCAAGCGGCGTGTGAAGTGGGTCATGTCTGTCTCCTTATTGTGTGGTGTGTTCTTGTCGCTGAAGGCGCGTGGCGTGTCAGCTGGATTTGACCAAGCAGAAGTCAAAGGTGACTTCAAAGAATGGCGTGTCGATGCCAAAGCGCTCGGCCACGGCTTTGTCGTCTGAAGGCACAAAAGGCACCACCAAACCGGGGCGAACGCCAAACACGGTGTCGTTGTCGATGTAGTCCGAGCCTTCGGGGAACAGCTCGGTCACCAAGCCCACATGGCCCGGTGCGCTGACGATCACATGGTAATGTGCCGGGCGCCAAATGCCCCGGTTGCTGGCACGCAGCAGCGCACCCACGGGGCCGTCAGTGGGCACGGTGTAAGGGTGGGGGCGGATGGTGAGGAGGTTGAAACTGCCGTCGGCTTCGCACTGAATTTTGCAGCGCAGGTTGTGCGGGTCTTGCTCAGGGTCTTGCGCGGGGTACAGGCCGTTGTCTGCGTTTTGCCAAAAGTCGAGTTCTGCGTTGGGGATGGGCTGGCCGTCCAAACCCACCACGCGGCCTTTGAACCAGGTGCGCTGGCCGGCTTGGCCATGCGTCAAGTCGCTGCCATTGGGCTGCACTTTGGAGTCGTGGTTGTGGAAGGGGCCCAACACACTGCTGGGGGTGCCCCCCACGGGTTGAGACACCACATCCACCATCGACGAGATGCCCATGATGTCGGAGATCAGGCTGAATTCGTTGCGTTCACCGTCGGTGATGGCGGCACTCGCCGTCAAAAATTCCAGGCCTTGCAGCCATTCGGCTTTGGTCAGGTTGGACTCTTGCACAAAGGCGTGCAGGTGTTTCACCAACAAAGCCATCACTTCACCTAGGCGGGGGTTGCTGGCGGTGCCAAAGCTACGCATGGCAGCTTCGGTGACAGAGAGGGAGAGCTTGTCGGCGGTGGCGTCGGTCGTCATGGGGGTCCTGAATGAAAAGCGAGGAGGGTGTGAAAGATGAAAGGTGTTTTTATCGATAATATTCGATATCTATCTTGTTTGTCGATAAAAACACCCTGACAACCCTCTGCCAATCAGCGTCACGGTTGGCACATCACGGTCTGTCGCTCGCCTCGCTTTGAGGCACACTCTTCGCCCTATGCCAAACGACACTTTTACTGCCTCTACCGGCCCACTCACCGGCCTGCGCGTGATCGAACTCGGCCAGCTCATAGCGGGTCCCTTTGCTGCCAAAACCTTGGCCGATTTCGGCGCTGAGGTGATCAAGATCGAAACCCCTGGCAGCGGTGACCCGCTGCGCAAATGGCGTTTGCTCAAAGACGGCACCTCGGTGTGGTGGCAGGTGCAGTCGCGCAACAAGCGTTCGGTGGCGCTGGATTTGAAGCTGCCACAAGCTCAAGACATCGTGCGCCAGTTGGTGCGCGACGCCGATGTGCTGATTGAAAACTTCCGTCCCGGCGCCATGGAAGGCTGGGGGCTGGGGCCCGACGATTTGCAGGCCATCAACCCGCGTTTGATCATGCTGCGCATCAGCGGCTACGGTCAAACCGGCCCTTACCGCGACAAGCCTGGCTTTGGCGTGGTGGCCGAGGCCATGAGTGGCTTACGCCATTTAACCGCCGAGCCCGGCCGTGTGCCGGTGCGAGTAGGCATCAGCTTGGGTGACACCTTGGCTTCGTTGCATGGGGTGATTGGCATCTTGATGGCGCTGCACGAGCGCCAACGCAGTGGTCAGGGCCAGGTGATTGATGTGGCCTTGTACGAAGCGGTGTTCAATTGCATGGAGAGTTTGCTACCCGAGTACAGCGCGTTTGGCGCGGTGCGTGGGCCCGCAGGCAGTGCCTTGCCGGGCATTGCACCGACCAACGCCTACCGCTGTCGCGATGGGGGCTATGCCTTGATTGCGGGTAACGGCGACAGCATTTACAAGCGCCTGATGCATGCGGTGGGACGCGACGATTTGGGTCAAGACCCCGCGCTGGCCGACAACGCGGGTCGGGTCAAGCGAGTGGACGAGATCGATACCGCACTGGGCACTTGGGCCGGAGAGCGCACGGTGGACGAGGTGATGGCAGTGTTGGACGCCGCGTCCGTGCCCGCCGGGCGCATCTACACCGTGGCCGACATCGCGGCCGATCCGCATTACCAAGCCCGCGGCATGATTCAGCAGGTGCAGATGAGTGACGGTACCTGCATGGCGGTGCCGGGCATCGTGCCCAAGCTGTCCCGCACGCCGGGCGGCCACCGCCGCAATGCGCCCGCGTTGGGCCAAGACACCGACGACGTGCTCAGCAACATGGGCCTGACAGCCGAACAAATTCAAACCCTCAAAGACCAAGGCATCGTCGCATGACACGTATTTATTTCAACGAAGTGGTGACCCGCGATGGCTTTCAGATCGAGCCCGAGTTCATCGCCACCGACGCGAAAGTGGCGTTGATCGATGCC
Source organism: uncultured Burkholderiales bacterium (assembly GCA_903845315.1). The sequence goes on along the minus strand of CAIMWY010000113.1, from coordinate 1,200 downwards.
TTGAGCCTGTGTGGTTACGCCAAGATCGAAGCCACCTCGTTTGTCTCACCCAAAGCCATTCCCATGCTGCGCGATGCCGAAGAGGTGATGGGCCAAATCACCCGTGTGCCGGTGGTGGAATACACCGTGCTGGTGCCCAATCTGCGTGGGGCGGAGCGGGCCTTGGAGTCCAAAGCCGATGAACTGAATTTGGTGATGTCGACCTCTGAGACCCACAACCGCGCCAACTTGCGCATGGGCCGCGAGCAAAGCTTTGCCGCATTGGCCGAGGTGGTGCGCCATGTGGATGGACGCACGCCCATCAACGTGTCACTCTCCACCGCCTTTGGTTGCCCCATGGAGGGCGACGTGCCCGAGGCCGAGGTGGTGCAGTTTGCTGAGCGCTTTGCGGGCTTGGGCGTGCGTGGCCTGACGATTTGTGACACCACCGGCATGGCCCACCCAGGCCAAGTGGCCCACATGGTCGAGACCTTGCAGCAGCGGCTGACGGGCGTGCAACTGACCCTGCATTTCCACAACACGCGTGGCATGGGCCTGGCCAACGTGCTGGCCGCCGTGCAAGGCGGCATTGTGCGATTTGACGGCTCACTCGGTGGCTTGGGCGGCTGCCCCTATGCGCCGGGCGCGAGCGGCAATATTTGCAGCGAAGACGCGGTGCACATGCTGCACGCCATGGGCTATGACACGGGCATGGACTTGCCGCGTTTGCTGTCGGTGGCGCGTGGCTTGCCCTACATCGTGGGTCACGACGTGCCCGGCCAAGTGGCCAAGGCGGGTTTGATCACCGATCTGCACCCCGCACCCGAACAGGCCTGAGCTGGCGCGCTGAGGTCAGGGCACTATGCCTGGCCCTTGGTACACCAATACCTTGAGCGCGCGCTCGGGCGACACATCGGCAAACACGTCCGGGTTGGCCACGCGTTCTTTGAACACCAACTCGGGGGCGACGGCTTGCATCTGCTCATGCAAGAACGCGACATCCAGCTCGGGGGCGTTCAAACACAGCAAGGCATGCCCATCCGGGGCCAGCAACTCAGGCAAACGGCGCATCAACTTGGCGTAGTCTTTGGTGGCCACAAAGCTGCCTTTTTGGTAGCTGGGCGGGTCGACAATGATCAGGCCATACGGGCCGCCACGTGTGATCTTGCCCCAGGTTTTGAAGATGTCATGCACCAAGAAGCTGGCACCTGCCATCACGCC
>CAIMWY010000112.1 GCA_903845315.1 uncultured Burkholderiales bacterium | reverse complement strand
TCGATCAGCCGTCGCGCCAAGGTGCTTTTTTCCTTTCGTGAGCTTGTGAATGCCCGAGCCCAAGAACTTGCCGAATTGATCACTGACGAACACGGCAAGGTGCTCTCAGATGCACTTGGCGAAGTACAGCGTGGACTTGAAGTGATTGAGTTTGCCTGCGGCATTGGGCAGCTACTCAAAGGCGATTTTTCAGATCAAGTCTCTGCAGACGTTGACAGTTATTCGTACCGCGAACCATTAGGAGTCGTAGCGGGCATCACGCCGTTCAATTTCCCGGCAATGGTTCCAATGTGGATGTTCCCGATAGCGATTGCGGCAGGCAACGCCTTTATTTTGAAGCCAAGTGAAAGAGATCCGTCTGCTTCAATGATGCTTGCTCGACTTTGGCAGGAAGCGGGACTTCCTGATGGCGTATTCAATGTGGTGCATGGCAACGCCGACACGGTGAATGCAATTCTTGATCATCCAGGCATTGCTGCTGTTTCGTTTGTTGGTTCAACACCTATTGCTCGCCACATTCATGCGCGTGCAACTGCTTCAGGTAAACGCGTGCAAGCACTTGGTGGAGCGAAGAATCACGCGGTGGTGATGCCGGACGCCGATCTCGCCTTCGCAGCAAATCACCTCACGGCAGCAGCCTTTGGCTCAGCGGGCGAGCGTTGCATGGCGATCTCTGTTGCAGTTGCAGTTGGATCTGCCGCCGATGGCCTCATCGAACTTCTTAGTCAGCAGGCCAATGACATTCAGGTTGGTTCTGGGCGCGCATCGGGAATAGATATGGGCCCCGTTGTTACCGCGGAAGCCAAAACTCGCATCACGGCGTTAATTGATTCGGCCCAAAAGCAGGGTGCCAAAGTTTGTATCGATGGTCGCAACCTGACGGTTGCCGGATTTGAATCAGGCTTCTTCGTTGGGCCTACCTTGCTCGATGAGGTCAGCGCAGATATGGATGTTTATGGACAAGAAGTTTTTGGTCCAGTGCTTGCAGTTCTGCGTGTTGACACGCTCGAGGAAGCAATCGCAGTAATTAATACAAACCCATACGGCAACGGAACGGCAGTGTTCACAAATAGTGGCTCTGCTGCCCGAGCCTTTATCCGAGGGGTCAAGGTGGGCATGGTCGGCGTAAACGTGCCTGTTCCTGTGCCCATGGCCTACCACTCCTTTGGCGGCTGGAAAGACTCCCTTCTCGGGGAACACCACATGCACGGGACAGAAGGCCTGCATTTCTATACGCGGGCAAAAGTGGTTACGTCAAGATGGCCTCAAGACGCACTTGGGGCCTCCTTTGATATGCCGACAGCGCGTTAGATACTTATGTCATGTCAACTGATGTGGCCGCTCAAGGCTCAGGCTTTGCGCCGATACCCAAGCGGGACCGTCACATCGGTGCTTTCTCCGAGATGCTCGTGTCTTCGATCTTGGCGTTGGTTGCCTCGCTCGTCCTGTCGTCTGAGGCCATTACGTTGGCGGCGAATCCACTGGCCACTTTTTCGTGTGACATCAGCGCGAAGATTTCATGCAGCGTGGTGGGCGCTTCCTGGCAAGCATCGTTGCTTGGGTTCCCTAACGCCTTCCTAGGGTTGATCGCTGAGCCGGTGGTCATCACGATCGCTCTGGCTTCTCTTGCAGGTGTGATTTTTC
>CAIMWY010000111.1 GCA_903845315.1 uncultured Burkholderiales bacterium | reverse complement strand
GGTAGCGGCCTGCTGGATAATTTGCGAGCGTGCCAGCTGTGTGGTAGCCGTGGCGTAATCTGTGTCCACGATCTGGCTGCGTGAGGCGACCAAATTCTGGCTCACGTTGGTCAAATTGTCTGCTGCGTAAGTGAGTTGGTTGATACCTGCACCAATCGACGCACGAGCCGAACTGATGCTGGCCAAGGCTGTGTCAATCGCTGTCACTGAAGCCACAGCAGAGGCTGCACTGGAAACGGCCAAGGAGTATGTACCAAGACCAGTGGATGTGGTTAACGTCAACGTGACAGCGACAGACTCAGTTCCTGCTGCACCCACAATGAAAGATTTGGTTGCAGTGGTCTCCAACACGGTGGAGCCGTTCCATTTCGTGTTGCTGGCAATGTTGCCGATTTGAGTGTCCAAGGCTTGGAATTCAGTGTCCAGATAGCCCAACTGCGTAGTGTTGTAAGTGGCCGTAGTTGCTTGAACAGCCAATTCACGCATACGCTGGAGCATGTTGGTTTGCTCAACCATCGCACCTTCAGCCGTTTGCAACATGCTGATACCGTCGTTGGCATTGCGCACGGCCTGGTTCAAGCCGCGAATTTGCGCTGTCATGCTGGTGCCGATGGCCAAGCCTGCAGCGTTGTCGCCTGCGGAGTTAACTTGCGAGCCTGTAGACAACTGCTGCATGGCTTTGGTCAAGCTGCGGTCGTTGACTTTGAGTGCGTTTTGCGCAAACAGGGCGTTGACGTTGGTGTTGATGGTAGACATGTTTTTCTCCAAAAAAAGTTAAGTGGTGTTTCTGGCCATTCAGTCAGGAGCGCATTCAAAAAAGTTAGCGGGTCTTGACTGACACAGAAAGCCTGAAACACTCTCTGATAACTGATGATTCGGGGGCAGCGGATTTTTCTTGAGGCTTATTTCAAAAAAAATCAAATTTTTTCGTTGAAAAGAATGCCCTTGAGTGCATCGAGCTTGTGGGCGATGCGTAACACGTCCTCGCTGGGGATCTGACGGACCACTTCACCTGTGTGTGTGTTGCGCACGACGATGACAGGATTCTTGATAGCGTGGTCATATGAAAAGCCCAAGCCTTGCGCTTTGGTTGAGACTTGGTCGTTCAGCATCCTGATCGCGTTTTGAAGCGTCTGCTGCATTTCATTGGGGTCGAAGTGAATGTCTACGCTCTTGGGCGCTATGACCATGGGCCTTGAGGGCAATTTGACCAGGGGTTTGTTTTGTAGGACTTCTGCCGCCGCAGTTTGGCCAGTCGTTTGAATGCGACTTTTCAATGCGGGCGCGACCGGTGCAGTGTTGAGCGGTTGAATTCCAGTGGTCATGTCGTATCCTTTTCTGACAACCCCGTTCTAAAAATAAGGATTGGCAAAGCAGGAATCGACAGGCCCGCAAATAACTTGAGGCCCCAAATTTAAAAAATGAGGAAAACCCCTGATCTTTTTCAAATCAGGGGAGATTGAGAAGAGAACTGAGTTAATTAGTTGTTATTTTGATTGCTCATGTTCTTGAAAGTCGCAGTCAAGCTGGTCTGCATGCTCTTGGATTGACCGACGAAAGATTCCATCGCTGCAAATTGTTTGTTGTAGCGCTCTAATAATTTGGTCATGCGATCATTCAGGCGTTCCAGGTCAGCCTCAAAATCGGTGACGCGTTTGGCGGCGTTGTTGCTTTGATTCACCAAGACACCATCGGTGCCCAGCATGTCGGTCAGCAAATTGATGCCGTCGTTGGCCACACCATCGGTGTAAGTGCTGCTCGAGATGTAGTTGGTGTTGTGGTCGTTGTTCAGCATGGTCACCACGTCTGCATAGCTGCTGGTCAAAGCAGCGTCCAGTGTCGTGGTGTTCAAACTCATTTTTCCAGTGACATCCAAAGTGATGCCAATGTCGCGCATGGCGTAGATGGTGCCGCTCTCAGAGCTTGAGTTGGCGGTGAACAAACTGCGAATTTGCGATTTGATCAACTGCACCGTGGAGTCGCCCACCAATGAGGCGCCGTACTCGGTTACTTTAGAGTCTTTGCTGTAGACATCTTTCAACACCGATTGCACATCGTTATAGGCGTTCACTAAGTTGTTCAGTTTGTCTTTGATGGTTTGCGTGTTCAGCGTCAGGTTCAAATTGGCAGGGGTGCCTGAAGTGGTGGTGGCATTCAAATTGAGTGTCACTCCAGTGATCACATCATCAATGGTGTTGGTGCTGCGCGTCACATCCAAACCGTCCACTGTCAATTCAGCGTCTTGGGCAGTCACCAGCAATCCAGAATCTGTCCCTATGGTGAGGTAGGCATCGTCGTCGTTCGCAGTCAATTCAAACGCATTGTTTGCGCCACTGGCACCCGAAAGCACAATTTGATAAGCGCCTGTGCTGCTCAACTGAACCAATTGTGCGGACACACCCGTGGTACTGGTGACTGCGTTGATAGCCGTGACCACGCCAGCGGGTGTCGCTGTTGAAATCGAGATGGTCGTCGATGTCGCACTGGTGGTCACAATGCTGGGCGAAACGGATGAAACTATGTCGGTGACATCGCCGGTGGTTATTGACGTGGCCGTCACCACCCCACTGCTGTTTGTTGATGTTGTGAAACCCGAAGTGAAAGTGCCGCTGTAGGTTCCTAAAGCGGCACTGGTTGTATTGGCTGCTGCTGCTGCCGTTGAGGTCATGCCCGAGGTCAGTGATGCAAATGCGTCGCCAACTTCTGAGGCCGTCATGGCTGCAGTTGCTGTGAATGTAAGACCATTGACTGTCACCGCTTGGCCCGCTGCAAGGGCATTGAATGTCAATGTGGCCGTTTCAGCAACACTGCTGGTTCCATCGGTCGTGGCAATGGTGGCAGTTTCTGATCCGGCAATGTCGGTTACAGAACCGATGGTGTTGGAGGTCGCCGAGACAACACCACTGCTGGCTGTACCCGTCGTGAATCCTGCCGTGAACGTGCCACTGTAAGACCCCAAAGCGGCACTGCTTGTATTGGCTGCGGCTGCTGCCGTAGCAGTCATACCCGAGGTCAGTGACGCAAATGCGGCGCCCACATTGGTCGCCGTCATGGCAGCGGTCGCTGTAAATGTGAGCCCGTTCAGCGTGACCGATTGTCCCGCTGCCAAGGCCGAAAAAGTCACAGCCGAGGTCTCGTAGCCTGCATCCAAAGTCAGACTGGTCAAACCCGAAATCGTTGTCGTCGATGAGGCATAGGAGCCTAAGCTGGCACTGCGTTGGGATGTGGCCAGTTGTGTCACTTCAACCGTGTGGTTGGTGGCCGTCGCCAAGGAGCTGGCCGTGGCTGTGAAGGCCGAGGTTTGGCTGTTGCCCACGCTGACCGCATTGAGGTCTGTGGTTTGATTCAGGTCTGAAAATGCGGTTTTCAGCTGATCAAGTACGTACCGAATCGCCGAATAACCCGAAATTTTGGCATTGGACTGGTCAATTTTCTTGTTGATGGCATCCGAAAGTGGCACCTTTTGGGAGTCCACAATGGCTTGCGCCACGGATTTGACGTCCATGCCGGAGCCGGTGCCTAAACTCGCAATGGCGGCTGCGCCCGCTTTACTGGCCGTAG
>CAIMWY010000110.1 GCA_903845315.1 uncultured Burkholderiales bacterium | reverse complement strand
TTTGTGGAAATGAAATACCTGGAGTACAACCTCGCCAAGCCTGCGTTTGACGTGCGTGAATGCCAAACCCGCGGATTGACTTTCGCCTCGGCCGTGCGTGCCAAGGTGCAACTGATCATTTACGACCGTGAGTCGTCGACGTCGCAAAACAAGGTGGTTAAAGAAGTCAAAGAGCAAGAAGTCTACATGGGCGAAGTGCCTTTGATGACCGACAAAGGCTCGTTCATCATCAACGGTACTGAGCGCGTGATCGTGTCTCAGTTGCACCGTTCGCCTGGCGTGTTCTTTGAGCATGACAAAGGCAAAACCCACAGCTCTGGCAAGCTCTTGTTCAGTGCTCGGATCATCCCTTACCGTGGTTCATGGCTCGACTTTGAATTCGATCCCAAAGATTTGCTGTATTTCCGAGTCGACCGCCGTCGCAAGATGCCCGTCACGATTTTGTTGAAAGCCATTGGCCTGACACCAGAAACTATTCTGGCCAATTTCTTTGTAAACGATAACTTCCGCCTGATGGACACCGGTGCGCAAATGGAATTTGTCGCCGAGCGTTTACGCGGTGAAGTGGCGCGCTTTGACATCACCGACAAGTCGGGGCAAGTGGTTGTGGCCAAAGATAAACGTGTGACGGCTCGCCACACCCGCGAGTTGGAGCAGACCAACACCACGCACATCAGCGTGCCAGAAGATTTCTTGATTGGCCGCGTGGTCGCGAAGAACATCATCGACAGCGACACAGGTGAATTGATCGCACGCGCCAATGACGAATTGACCGAAGCCTTGCTCAAAAAACTGCGAGAAGCCGGCGTTCAAGATTTGCAGTGCATCTACACCAACGAACTCGACCAAGGCACTTACATGTCGCAGACCCTGCGCATTGATGAGACGGTGGACGAGTTTGCTGCACGTGTGGCCATCTACCGCATGATGCGCCCTGGCGAGCCACCTACCGAAGACGCTGTGCAAGCCCTGTTCCAGCGCTTGTTCTACAACCCAGACACCTACGATCTGTCCCGCGTTGGCCGCATGAAGTTCAATGCCAAAGTGGGCACAGCTGAATCAACAGGCCCGATGGTGTTGACCAACGACGACATCTTGTCGGTGGTGAAAATCTTGGTCGACTTGCGCAACGGTCGCGGTGAAGTCGACGACATCGACCACTTGGGCAACCGACGTGTGCGTTGCGTGGGTGAACTGGCCGAGAACCAATACCGCACTGGTTTGGCGCGTATCGAAAAAGCCGTGAAAGAGCGTTTGGGCCAAGCCGAACAAGAGCCGCTCATGCCCCACGACTTGATCAACTCCAAGCCTATTTCTGCGGCGCTCAAAGAATTCTTTGGCGCATCGCAGCTGTCGCAGTTCATGGACCAGACCAACCCTCTGGCCGAGATCACCCACAAGCGTCGCGTGTCGGCCTTGGGCCCAGGGGGTCTGACCCGCGAACGTGCAGGTTTTGAAGTACGTGACGTGCACGTGACCCACTACGGTCGTGTGTGTCCAATCGAAACGCCAGAAGGTCCAAACATTGGCTTGATCAATTCATTGGCTTTGTACGCCCGTTTGAACGAGTACGGTTTCATTGAAACCCCTTACCGTCGGGTGGCAGACGGCAAAGTCACGATGGACATCGACTATCTGTCGGCCATCGAAGAGGGCAAATTCGTCATTGCGCAGGCTAACGCAGCGCTCGACAAAAATGGCCAACTCATCGGCGAACTGGTGTCAGCCCGTGCCAATGGTGAATCCATCTTGTGCGGTGCCGAGCGCATTCAGTACATGGATGTGTCGCCAGCCCAGATCGTTTCTGTGGCGGCCTCATTGGTGCCATTCTTGGAGCACGACGACGCCAACCGCGCGTTGATGGGCGCCAACATGTCACGTCAAGCTGTGCCAGTGCTGCGCCCTGAAAAACCCATGGTTGGCACCGGTATCGAGCGCGTTGCCGCGATCGACTCCGGCACTGTGGTGACGGCTAGCCGTGGCGGTGTGGTCGATTATGTCGACGCAACCCGCGTGGTGGTTCGCGTCAATGACGCCGAAGCCTTGGCCGGTGAAGTGGGTGTGGACATCTACAACCTCATCAAATACCAGCGATCTAACCAAAACACCAACATCCATCAGCGTCCCATCGTCAAGCGCGGCGACAAGATTGCCAAGGGTGACGTGATTGCCGACGGTGCTTCGACTGATTTGGGCGAAATCGCCATCGGTCAAAACATGTTGATCGCCTTCATGCCTTGGAACGGCTACAACTTCGAAGACTCGATTTTGATCAGCGAGCGCGTGGTGGCAGAAGACCGCTACACCTCGATCCACATCGAAGAACTTGTGGTGATGGCACGCGACACCAAGCTGGGTGCGGAAGAAATCACGCGCGACATTCCTAACTTGGCTGAGCAGCAACTCAACCGACTGGATGATTCCGGCATCATCTACGTGGGTGCTGAAGTGCAACCCGGTGATACGCTGGTCGGCAAGGTCACACCCAAAGGTGAGACCACCTTGACGCCAGAAGAAAAACTGCTGCGCGCCATCTTCGGTGAAAAGGCCAGCGATGTGAAAGATACCTCGCTGCGCGTGAGCCAAGGTTCGCAAGGCACCGTCATTGACGTGCAGGTGTTCACCCGTGAAGGCATCGTGCGTGACAAGCGCGCGCAACAAATCATTGATGACGAACTCAAGCGTTTCCGCTTGGACTTGAACGACCAACTGCGCATTGTGGAAGCTGACGCGTTTGACCGTATCGAGAAACTGTTGAATGGCAAAACCGCCAACGGTGGTCCCAACAAGTTGGCCAAGGGCAGCAAGATCGACAAGGCCTACATGGCCTCGGTCGAGAAGTTCCATTGGTTTGACATCCGTCCTGCGGATGACGAAGTGGCCGGTCAGCTCGAGAGCATCAAAAATGCCATGGAGCAAACCCGCCACAGCTTTGACTTGGCCTTTGAAGAAAAGCGCAAAAAGCTCACGCAAGGCGACGAGCTGCCAGCAGGCGTGCTCAAGATGGTCAAGGTTTACTTGGCTGTCAAACGCCGCTTGCAACCTGGCGATAAGATGGCCGGCCGTCACGGCAACAAAGGTGTGGTCTCTAAGATCGTGCCGGTTGAAGACATGCCTTATAGGGCCGACGGCACGCCGGTTGACATCGTCTTGAACCCTTTGGGCGTGCCTTCGCGCATGAACGTGGGTCAAGTGTTGGAAGTCCACTTGGGCTGGGCCGGCAAAGGCATTGGCCATCGCATTGGCAGCATGCTGCAAGCAGAGGCCAAGGCCACAGAAATGCGCGTGTTCTTGGAAGAGCTCTACAACGGAACCGGTCGTAAAGAAGACCTGAGCAAGTTGTCCGATGCGCAAGTTATTGAAATGGCGGGCAATTTGACCAACGGCGTGCCGTTCGCAACGCCTGTGTTTGATGGCGCGGGTGAAGAAGAAATTCGCACCATGCTCAAGCTGGCTTACCCCGAAGACATCGCCAAGGCCAAAGGCTTGACCGCGACACGTACGCAAGCCAACTTGTTTGACGGTCGTACCGGCGACGCCTTTGAGCGTCCCACCACCATCGGCTATATGCACTTCTTGAAACTGCACCACTTGGTGGACGACAAGATGCATGCCCGTTCTACCGGTCCCTACAGCTTGGTCACACAGCAACCGTTGGGTGG
>CAIMWY010000109.1 GCA_903845315.1 uncultured Burkholderiales bacterium | reverse complement strand
CGGGAAGAATGGTGCCGCCATACACATAAATGGCGGGCACATTGGCGCGCAACATGCCCATCATGCCGCCGGGCATGTTTTTGTCGCAACCGCCCACCACCAGCACGCCGTCCATCCACTGGCCTTGCACGCAGGTTTCGATACAGTCCGAAATCACCTCGCGGCTGACCAGCGAGTACTTCATGCCTTCGGTGCCCATGGCCATGCCGTCGGAGATGGTGGGGGTACCAAAAATCTGCGCATTGCCACCGGCGGCTTCAATCGCAGCCACAGCGGCATCGGCTAGCTTTTGCAAACCGCTGTTGCAGGGGGTGATGGTGCTGTGACCGTTGGCCACGCCAATCATGGGTTTGCCAAAGTCGCTCTCTTCGTAACCCATGCCGTAGTACATGGAGCGGTTGGGCGCGCGCGATTTGCCCTCGGTGATGTTGGCCGAGCGACGGTTGATTTTGATGGTTTTGATGTCCATGGTGGCTCTGTATAGGTCGTTAGCCCGCCAGTTTACCCGCCGCCCGAAGGGGCACTTGGGGCGGGCACAATCAGGCTATGTTGATGCACCCTTCGATTGATCCTGTCGCTCTGCAATTGGGCCCCTTGGCCGTCCATTGGTATGGCTTGACCTACCTGGCGGCTTTCGCTTTGTTTGTGGGCTTGGCGCGATTGCGTTTGACGCATGAGCCCTATGCGCAACACGTGGTTTTGGGCACTTGGTCGCGTCAAGACATTGAAGACATCTTGTTCTACGGTGTGATGGGTGTGATTTTGGGCGGTCGCATTGGCTATTGCGTGTTTTACAAGCCGGGCTATTACGCCGAGCACCCGTTGGAGGTGTTGGCTTTGTGGCAAGGCGGCATGAGCTTTCATGGTGGCATGCTGGGTGTGTTTGTGGCCACCGCCGTGTTTGCCTGGCAGCGCCAACGCGCTTGGCTGTGGGTGACCGATTTCATCGCACCTTGTGTGCCTACAGGGTTAGCAGCCGGGCGGGTGGGCAATTTCATCAATGGCGAGCTGTGGGGGCGGGCGGCCGACCCTGCGCTGGCATGGGCCATGGTGTTTCCGCAAAGCGGCAGTTGGATACCACGTCACCCCTCGCAGGTGTATCAATTTTTGGGCGAAGGCTTGTTGTTGTTTGTGGTGTTGTGGGTCTATGCGCGCAAGCCACGTGCGGTGGGCGCGGTGTCGGGCGTGTTCATGATCGGCTATGGCAGTTTGCGTTTCATGGCCGAGTACTTTCGCGAACCCGATGCTCACTTAGGGCTCTTGGCGCTCAACATGAGCATGGGTCAGTGGCTGTGTGTGCCCATGGTGGTGGTGGGCGTGTGGCTGTGGGGGCGCACACTGCATCATGAATCGAAGGCATCATCAGAGATAGGAACGGTATGAACGCGACCGCTTGGCTCAGTAGCAAGCTCAACCTTTTGCGTAACTCGGCTTTGGCCAGTGAGCCGATCAAAGCCGAAGACCGATCGACCCGTGAGCGCTTAGACGCAACGCTGCGACAACAAAAAGAAGCGCTGTCACCCCGTTCTTTGCGCCGCACTTTGACTCTGCTACAAAGCGTGGTGGACCCGCGCGTGAGCGAGGTGGAAGGCGGGCGTCGCGCCAAGGCCTTGGCAGATTGGTATGCCTTGGCACCGGCCAACGAGCGACAAGATTTGTGGCTTTTGATCAGTGAACAGTTTGGGCCTGATGCGGTCAAGGTACGCGCAGCGCGTGACGGCTACGACGCCGCTTTGGGTACCGTGGATGAGGGTCAAGCCGAGATTCGTTTACGCCGCGCCTTGGTGTCGCCACGCACGCGTTTGTTGCAGCGCTTTGCCACTTACCCAGGCGGCATGCGCTTCTTAGTTGATTTGCGCGCCGAGTTGCTGCCCCAGCTCAAAGCCAACAAGCGTTTGTTGGCGTTAGATGCCGAGTTGGAGAATTTGTTTTCTACATGGTTTGACGTGGCGTTTTTAGAGCTGCGTACCATCAGCTGGGACTCGCCCGCGTCGTTGGTGGAAAAACTCATCAAGTACGAAGCTGTGCACGACATTCGCAGCTGGGCCGACTTGAAAAACCGCTTGGACAGCGATCGCCGCTGTTACGGTTTCTTTCACCCCAGTTTGCCCAACGAACCCTTGATTTTTGTGGAGGTGGCCTTGCTCAATGAGATGGCCGACAGCATTGCACCATTGCTGGACGAAGGCGCCGCACCCGAAGATTTGCAAAAGTCCAGCGTGGCCATTTTTTACTCCATCAGCAACACCCAAGCCGGCCTGCGTGGCGTGAGCTTTGGCGATTCGCTGATCAAGCGCGTGGTCGAAACCTTACGCACTGAATTTCCCAAACTTAAAACCTTTGCCACCTTGTCGCCCATTCCCGGCTTGCGGCCTTGGTTGACTAAAAACGTAGACAGCTTGTTGGCCCGCATGAGCGACAAAGAGCTGTCGGTTTTGGGCCGTGAATTGAGTTTTGAGCCGCCCACGTCCACCCATGTGCTGGCCGCGATTGAACAGCCTTTGCTGCTTGAGACCTTGTCGCTGAAGTCGCCTTTGCGCTTGTTCCTCACCCGAAGTGCGGCACACTACCTCGGGTGCGAGAAAAAAGACGATCAGGTGCTCGACCCTGTGGCCCGGTTCCACTTGGGCAATGGGGCCCGGATTGAGCGCATCAACTGGTTTGCCGATGCTTCGCCCAAGGGCATCAAACAGTCGCACGGCTTGATGGTGAATTACCTCTACGACTTAAAGCGCATCGACAAAAATCGAGCGCAGCTAGACAAGGGTGAGTCGCCCGCATCGGGTGACGTGCAAGACCTTTATTTTTCATGACAGATTGCAAAACAACGATGGAGACAAACATGAAGAAAACAAAGATAGCGTCTACTTTCTCATCGCGCCGTGATGTGCTGCGCTGGGCCAGCGCAGGCTTGGCAGCTTGCAGTGTGGGTGTGCAGGCCGACCCCAATTGGCCCAGTAAACCCGTGAACTTGGTGGTGCCGTTCCCCGCCGGCGGCGGTACCGACGCTTTTGCGCGTCCTTTCTCTGCCCAGTTTGCCAAACAGACCGGCAAGACCTTGGTGATTGACAACCGTGGCGGCGCAGGCGGCAACTTAGGCGCAGGTTTGGCAGCCAAGGCCGCGCCCGATGGTTACTCTTTGTTCATGGGCGCGGTGCACCACTCGATTGCGCCTTCGATGTATCCCAAACTGGACTACGACCTTGAGCGCGACTTTGTGCCCCTGGCCTTGATGGCCGTGGTACCCCAAGTGCTGGTGGTGAACCCGAAAAAAATCCCGGGCGACTACAAAGCGTTCATGGAGCAGGTGCGCAGCAACCCCGGTCGCTTGAACTTTGGCTCGGCCGGTGGCGGCACCTCGCACCACTTGGCGGGTGAGTTGTTCAAGCTGCAAACCAAAACCTTCATCACCCACATTCCTTACCGCGGTGCAGGCCCGGCCTTGCAAGACCTGATTGCGGGCAATGTGGACATGATGTTTGACGGCCTGGGCTCCTCGGCTCAACACATCAAAGGCGGACGCATCAAAGCCCTGATGGTGTCTGGCAACAAACGCAATGCGGCGTTCCCCGATGTGCCATGCGCGGCTGAGCTGGGTTTGCCCGACTACACCGTCACCACTTGGTACGGACTTTGGGCACCCAAGGGCACGCCTGCAGACTTGCAAGCTCGCGTCATTGAAGAAGTGCGCAAAGCCTCTGTGGCGGATGAGATCAAGCTAGCTTGGTCTCAAAATGGTGCCGAATTTCCCAACATCACCGGCCCCCAATTTGGATCGTTCGTGAACAACGAAATCAAGCGCTGGGCTGTCGTGGTGAAGGCCTCGGGCGCCAAACTTGACTGAGTTGGATGGACCTTGATGTAAAGACTCTTGATTATTCGGAACACGCGATGAACCATAACCTGTTCGCGGCTCTGCGCGCCGCATTTCCTTCTGACTTGAATGCCATTGCTGTCGAGACCGAAGACGGCCTGTGCTACAGCTGGAGCGACCTAGATTGCGCCAGCGCCATGATGGCCAACTTGCTGACCTCTTTCAAGCTGCCGCGTGGCGCCCGTGTGGCGGTACAGGTGGAAAAATCGGTCGAAGCCATGATGCTGTACCTCGCCACCTTGCGTGCAGGCTTGGTGTTTTTGCCGCTCAACACCGCTTACCAAAGTGCTGAGATCGAGTACTTCGTGGGCAACGCCGAACCGTCGGTGGTGGTGTGCAGTGGGTCTAACTTTGGATGGGTCAGAAAAATTGCTTTCAAAGCGGGTACGGCCCATGTGTTCACCTTGAACGACGACCGCACCGGTAGCTTGTTGGAGCGAGCTGCGCATTGTTCCGGTCGACACACGGTGGTGCAAAGCAATGCGGATGAATTGGCGGCCATTTTGTACACCAGTGGCACCACCGGGCGCAGCAAAGGCGCCATGCTGTCGCACCACAACTTGCTGAGCAACGCCGCCGCTCTGAAAACCTATTGGGGTTGGAAAAAAGGCGACGTGTTGATTCATGCTTTGCCCATCTTCCATGTGCACGGTTTGTTTGTGGCCATCCACGGCGCGCTGCTCAATGGCAGCAAGATGTTTTGGATGTCTAAATTCGATCCCAAGCTGGTGATCGCCAAAATGTCTGAGGCCACCGTGTTCATGGGCGTGCCCACGCTGTACGTGCGCATGCTGGCCGAGCCCTCACTGACCCAAGCACAGGCCGCACACATGCGCTTGTTCGTGGCGGGTTCAGCGCCCTTGTTGATTGAAACCTTCCATGAGTGGCAGCAGCGCACTGGCCACACGATTTTGGAGCGTTACGGCATGAGCGAAACCGCCATGCTCACCTCCAACCCTTACCAAGCCGATGCGCGCTACCCCGGTCAGACCGAGCGTCGTGGTGGCACGGTCGGTTTCCCGTTGCCTGGTGTGAGCTTGCGCGTGCAAGACGATCAAGGCCACAACTTGCCGGTGGGCGAGATTGGTGGCATTCAGGTCAAAGGCCCTAACGTGTTTGCAGGCTACTGGCGCATGCCTGAGAAAACCAAAGAAGAGTTCACCGCCGATGGCTACTTCAAAACCGGTGACGTGGGCAAGGTGGACGAGCGTGGCTATGTGGTGATTGTGGGGCGCAGCAAAGACCTGATCATCAGCGGTGGCTACAACGTGTACCCGGCTGAGATTGAGGGCTACATCAACGACATGCCTGGAGTGGCCGAGAGCGCTTTGGTGGGTGTGCCGCACCCCGACTTTGGCGAAGTAGGTGTGGCGGTGGTGATTGTCAAGCCCGGTGCCCAGGTGTCGGGTGATGCGGTGATTGCGGGCTTAAAGTCACAGTTGGCGAATTTCAAAATTCCGAAGAAGTGTTTTGTGGTGGAGGCCTTGCCGCGCAACACCATGGGCAAGGTGCAGAAGAATTTGTTGCGCGATCAGTACAAGGCGCTGTTCTGATTTTTTGCGCTCTCGTGTTCTATGGCGCTACGCCAAGGCGATCAGCCAGCACCCGCTGCGGCTCCTCGCTGCGCTCTTCATGTCGCCGCATCGGGCACTGACTGCTCGCCTTGGCTTCGAGGGTAGGTTGGCGTGCTGTGGTGGCGTGCGAAGAGCGAGTGGCAGGGGCAACATGTGGCGACATCAAGAGCGAAGCGAGGAGCCATGTGTTGCCCCTGCCGCTCGCTCCCCCTGCACAAATAGGAGTTAAACCGAAGCCGCGTTCACCCGTTGCGTGATGTGCGCCAACGCCTCTTCTACTTGGTCAATCAAGATCAAGCACAAATCGCCTTTGTTCAAACGCTCCATCGCCCGGTCAATCGCCAAGAACTCGCCGTGAATCTCGTCAATGTGCGTCGTGCGCTTGGCGCCTTCCAGGCCTTGACGCAGCAAGCCCAACACCTCGCCATCGACACGGCCACGCTGACACGCGTCTTGGTACAGCACCACGTCGTCAAACACCTCGCCAATGATGCGGGTTTGCTCGCGAATGTCATCGTCTCGGCGGTCACCGGCGCCGCTGATCACCACGCTGCGGCGCTGGGCAGGCAGGTTGGTCACGGCTTGTACCAGGGCCTTGATGGCGTCGGGGTTGTGGCCGTAGTCGGCGATCACGGTGGCGCCTTTGTAGTCGAACACGTTGAACCGTCCGGGCACCGCATGGCTGTCGCTGATGAAGGTGGCGAGGCCGGTGCAGATGGTTTGCCACGGGACGCCCACAGCCCAAGCTGCCGCAATGGAGGCCATGGCGTTTTCAATTTGAAAGCCAATGGCGCCGCTGCGGGTGACGGGAATTTCTGACAGCGCAATGCGCACCGAGTGGTTGCCTTGCATGGCCACGATTTGGTCGTCTTCGACAAACAACACACGCTTGCCTTGGGCGCGGTGGGTGGCGATGACGGGGTGGTGCGCGTCCAAGCCAAAGAAGGTCACCTGGCCCGGGCAGTTGCCCGCCATGGCTGCCACGATGGGGTCGGTGGCGTTGAGCACGGCCACGCCAGAGGTGGCCACGTTTTGCACGATGACGCGCTTCAAGACCGCCAGGTCTTCCACGGTGGAGATGTAGTTCAGACCTAGGTGGTCACCCATGCCGATGTTGGTGACAACGGCCACTTGGCAGCGGTCAAAGGCCAAGCCTTCACGCAGCATACCGCCACGGGCGGTTTCGAGCACTGCCGCGTCGACGTCGGGGTGCATCAGCACATTGCG
>CAIMWY010000108.1 GCA_903845315.1 uncultured Burkholderiales bacterium | reverse complement strand
TACATGGACGAGACCCGCCTGTCGGCCAAGAGCCGGGGCTATGTGGAAACCGTGTTCGGCCGCCGCCTCTACCTGCCCGAGATCAATTCACCCAACGGCCCGCGCCGCGCGGGGGCAGAGCGGGCCGCCATCAACGCGCCCATGCAAGGTACGGCGGCCGACCTGATCAAGCTCAGCATGGTCAAGGTGCAACAGGTGCTGGACGCGCAACACCGTTCGACCAAAGTGATCATGCAGGTGCACGACGAACTGGTGTTTGAAGTGCCCGAGTCCGAGGTGGATTGGCTCAAGACCGAAGTGCCGCGTCTGATGGCCGAGGTGGCGCAACTCAAAGTGCCCTTGCTGGCGGAAGTGGGTGTGGGACGCAATTGGGACGAGGCCCATTGAGCCACGCCCTATGATTCAGCCATGACCTTGCTTTCTATTTTGGTCGGTACCTTGGTCGCTGGCATGGGCAGTGTGTGGCTGGCCGCTTTGTTGGCCTATGCCTTGCTCTCTCGCTTCACCCAGCATTTGTTGAGCATGGCGGCGGGCGCTTTGCTGGCCACGGCTTTCATGCGCTTGTTGCCCGAGGCGTTCGAGCAGTCGGCGGCGGCTGGCGTGTCAGCGCAGGCCTTGTTTGCGGTGTTGTTGGTGGGCTTGGTGTTTTTCTTCTTGCTCGACAAAGCCGAGCTGTGGCACCACGGTCATGAGCACCACCAAGCTGAGTCACACGATGCGGTGCACAGCCATGACCACCATGACGCACATCATGGTCATGCACATGCACATGCACATGCACATACTCAAGCAACGCCAGACCATGGGCATCATCACGCAAGTGGTGGGTGGGCGGTGCTGTTGGGTGACAGCGTGCATGCATTTGGCGATGGCATCTTGATTGCCGCTGCTTTTGTGGCCGATTGGCGTTTAGGCTTGGCTTCGGCCCTTGCCGTGATGGCGCATGAAGTACCCCACCATGTGGGCGATTTGGTGGTGCTGCGGCAAACCTTATCTTCTCCGCGAGCAGCCTTGTTCAAGCTGTCGCTGGCCGGAGGTGTGACGACCATTGGCGGCTTGGTGGGCTATGTGTTGGTGGGCGTCATGCACGAGTACCTGCCTTACTTTTTGGTGGTGGCCGCCAGCAGCTTTGTCTACGTGGCCTTGGCCGACTTGATTCCGCAACTGCAAAAGCGCCTCAGCCCTGCTCAAACGGCAGCCCAAGTGGGCTGGTTGTTTTTAGGCATGGGCTTGGTGGTTTTGCTGGGCGAGTTGGCGCAGCACTAATCTCAGAGGCCTTGCCCTCAAGCTTGTCGCTCATCACCCCAAGCTGCCACCCAGCGCCTTAGCCTTTGGCCACGGGCAAGCCAGGGGTGGTGCACCATTCGCTCCAGCTACCCGCGTACAAACCACTTTTGCCCAAACCAGCCACTTCCATCGCCAGCACATTGGGTACTGCACTCACACCACTGCCACAGTGG
Source organism: uncultured Burkholderiales bacterium (assembly GCA_903845315.1). The sequence continues at coordinate 4,171 of CAIMWY010000108.1, read as the reverse complement.
TGCACCACACTTTGAGGCGCACGCCCATCCAGTAGCGTTGCAAACTCGGCACGCAGCACCTCAGGGCTTTTGAAGAAGCCGTGTTCGTTGAGGTTGCTGTTGAAAGGTCGATTCAGCGCGCCCGGTATGTGTCCGGCCACGGGGTCGATGGGCTCGACTTCGCCACGGTAACGCGGTGCCCCACGTGCATCGATCAATGTCTGTTGCGGCGAATCCAGTCGGGTTGCCACTGTGGCGGTGTCCACGAAGGTCACCAAAGGGGCGTGCAGGGCAAAGTTGGAGGGCGTACGCAATGGCGCAGTGCCAGGCGCTGTGGCGCCACCAGCAGCCACCCATGCTTGCCAACCACCATCGAGTACGGCCACGGCATCATGTCCACACCATTTGAGCATCCACCACAAACGGCCACAGTAGTTCAGGCCATTGCGGTCGTACACCACCACCTGCATGTCGTTGGTCAAACCAATGCTTTGTAGCCATTGCACAAACACCTCGCGCTGGGGCAACGGATGGCGACCCGCATTGACTGCGGAAGTAGCGTCTTTGGCACTGAGATTGTCATTCAGATCGGCATACAGAGCACCAGCAATATGCTGGTCTTGAAACTGTTGTGGACCAACGGCGGGTTGCATCAAATCACAGCTGCAGTCAATCACCATCACCGAAGTGGCTTGGCTTTGTAGTGTTTGCAATTGCGAAACGCTGATCAGGGTGGTGTACATGGGGATCCCTTGTAGGCTTCAAAAACAAAGTGAATGCTCAATGCTCTTCTGCGGGTGCGTTGGGGGCAGCGCGGGCGCGCAGCAAGGTGGCTGCCATGCCACTGATGACGATCACGGCCATGCCGGCCCAACCGATGAGCGGAATGTCGTCACCAAACAGCAGCAGGCTGTAGAGCGCAGCAAACACGATGCCGGAGTATTGTAAATTTGCCACGACCAAGGTGGCCCCTTGGCTGTAAGCGCGGGTCAGGCACAACTGACCGAGGGAGGCAAACACGCCAACGGGCAGTAACCAAACAGCGTGGTACCAATCCCATGGCGTGGCGCCGTCAAACAGCATCACGCCACCACCTGCCACTGCCGTGCCAATGGCAAAGTAAAACACGGTGCGTGTTTCTGGTTCGCCTACGCGACTCAGCGCCATGACTTGCATGAATGCAAAAGCAGCGATAAAACCAGACATCAAGCCAATCAAGCCGGCGAAGATTTGGTTTTGTTCGATGGTCGGGCGCAGCATCATCACCACGCCGGCGAACCCGCTCAGCACTGTGATGGCCAAGGGGCCTTGCGACCATGCGCTTTCACCTTCTTGAGGGTTCCAGTTCAGCAAGTTACCGCCGACCAAAAACGCCGCCACCCAAACGCCACTCATGTAGTTCAGTGTCATGGCGGTGGCCAAGGGCAAGTGGGCGATGGCATAAAACCAAGATCCCAGTGAGAGTACGCCCACTGCGGAACGCCACACATGCATGCCTGGGTAGCGCGTGCGCAGCGAAACACCTTGTTGTTTGGCAATGGCACCCAGAAAAACGATGCCAACCAAACCGCGATAGAACACCAACTCGGCGGGGGTGAAGTACGCGGAGGCGAATTTCACGCACACGCCCATGGTGGCGAAAAAAGCCGCGCCCAGCAGCATCCACAGCGCTTGCATGTGATTCAACGGGCGCTGAAATTAAGTTTGCCGCGATACCACTCGTGGAAGTGCTGCATGCCGTCTTCCATTGGGCTTTGATAAGGGCCGACCTCATTGTCGCCACGCTGCATCAAAGCTTTGCGTCCCGCATCCATACGCTCTGCAATTTCGTCGTCCTCAATGCAGGTTTCCATGTAGGCGGCTTGTTGTGCTTGCACAAACTCGCGCTCAAAGGCGACGATTTCTTCGGGGTAATAAAACTCCACCATATTGAGCGTTTTGTCGGGGCTAATGGGGTGCAGCGTCGAGACCGTCAACACATGGGGATACCACTCGACCATGATGTGGGGATAGTAGGTCAGCCAAATGGCACCTTGCTCGGGCAACTGACCATTGCGGTATTTCAGCAGCACGTCATGCCACTTTTGATAGGTGGGTGATCCCGGTTTGTCAAACCTACTGGAAACACCGACGGTCTGCACCGAGTAGTTATCTTTGAATTCCCAACTCAGGTCATCACAGGTGACAAACTGGCCCAATCCGGGGTGGAAGGGGCCTACGTGGTAGTCCTCCAAGTACACCTCGATGAAGGTCTTCCAGTTGTAATTGCATTCGTGCAATTCGACGCGGTCAAGGGCAAAGCCCTCAAAGCTCAAGGCTGCACGCGGACCCATATTGGCCAAGTCGGCCACGATGTCGAGGCCGTTGTCTTCAAACAGCAGGCCGTTCCACTCCCGCAACTTGTAGTTATTGAGGTTGAGACAGGGGTCTTGTGAAAAATGCGGTGCGCCCAGCAATTGCCCTGTGGGTGCATAGGTCCAACGGTGCAAAGGGCACACAATGTTCCCACTGGCCACAGATTGGCCGGTTGAATTCAACGACCCACGACCTTTGAGCATGACCGCTTGACGATGCCGGCAGACGTTGGAGATCAGTTCAACCCCTTGGGTGGAACGCACCAAGGCGCGGCCTTCTCCTTCGTGGGGAAGGGCGTAGTAGTCGCCCTCTTCGGGCACAGCCAATTGGTGACCTACATAACGTGGGCCAGATTGAAAGATGGTCTCCAGTTCACGCTGAAACAGCGCTTCATCGAAATAACTGGTAACTGGTAGTTGGCTAGACGCCTGCTGCAGTTGAAGACTTAAATCAGACATGGAGGACCTGACCTAAAGACTCCCCACAGGGAGGGGGTATGAAAAATAAATCAACCGAAGGTTTGATTAGACGACCCCCATTGTACCTTTGGGAGACATGCGCTAACTTGAAGCGGCCTAAAATACGAGTCTATTTGTTCTGACTCATACATGGATCGTCCTCAGCATGCCCAAGGTTAAACCTGCCCCCACTGACGCGCTCGCGGCGCCTGTTAGTTACGAAACGGCATTGCAAGAGTTGGAAGCCTTGGTGCAGCAGATGGAGTCAGGACAACTGCCCTTGGCCCAATTGTTGACTGGTTACCAGCGTGGTGCGGAACTTTTGAATTACTGTCGTGCGCAACTCGATAGCGTCGAGCAACAAATCAAGGTGCTGGACAACGGTGCCTTGAAACCTTGGACGTCTGCCTGACTTTTATGAGCCAGCAGCCTTCAGTTTTCGATTTAGACACGTGGAGCGAGCAATGGCTCGCTCAGGTAGAGCAGGCGTTGTCGCTTTGGATCAATCCGAAAGCCCCTGCAGGTTTAGGCGATGCCATGCGCTATGCCGTGCTCGATGGGGGGAAACGCTTGCGTCCCTTGCTGGTGCTGGCTGCGCGCGAGTCTGTGGCAGTCACCTCCCCAGACACCGCCTTGGACGAAGCCGCCTTGCGTGCCGCGTGTGCGGTGGAGTTGATCCACGCCTACTCCTTGGTGCACGACGACATGCCATGCATGGACAACGATGTGCTTCGTCGCGGCAAACCTACGGTGCATGTGCAGTTCGGTGAAGCCCAAGCCCTGCTGGCAGGCGACGCTTTGCAGGCTTTGGCGTTTGAGTTGCTCACGCCCGATGCGTCCGCCATTGACGACCATGTGCAAGCCCGCTTGTGTCGATTGCTCGCCACTTCAGCTGGACATGCGGGCATGGCCGGTGGTCAAGCGATTGACTTGGCCAGTGTGGGCCTGCGCTTAGATGAAGCGCAATTGAGTCAAATGCATCGCTTGAAAACAGGGGCCTTGCTAGAGGCCAGTGTCATGATGGGCGCGGCCTGCGGTAGCCCCAATGTACAAGCGCGTGATGGTTTGCAGCGCTATGGTCAAGCCCTAGGACTTGCTTTCCAGGTAGTTGACGATATTTTGGATGTCACCGCAGATTCGGCGGTGCTGGGTAAAACCTCTGGCAAAGATGCGGCAGACAACAAACCTACCTATGTGTCTCTGCTGGGTTTGAGTGGCGCTCGACAAGAAGCCAAAGCCTTGGCCGAACAAGCCCAAGCGGCCTTGATCAAAAGCGCTTTGCCCAACACCCAAGCTTTGCGCGCCTTGACAGATTGGGTCTTGCACCGTCAACATTGAGCATGAATGAAAGGGGCCAAGCATGGCTTTGCTGATACTCG
>CAIMWY010000107.1 GCA_903845315.1 uncultured Burkholderiales bacterium | reverse complement strand
ACTGCTTGCAAAAACGAACACGAAGTTCCCTGGGGCGTGAACCGCCGCCGGGTGGTCACTTTGAACGACGGTGTGCCTGGCGAAAAGTCCATTTCGGTGGCTTGCATGCACTGCTCAGACGCGCCTTGCATGGCGGTATGCCCCGTCAACTGTTTTTACAAAACCGACGAAGGCGTGGTCTTGCACGACAAAGATGTCTGCATCGGCTGCGGCTACTGCTCGTACGCTTGCCCATTTGGTGCCCCGCAGTTCCCAAGTCAAGGCACTTTTGGTGTGCGCGGCAAGATGGACAAGTGCACCTTCTGTGCCGGAGGCCCTGAAGCCAATGGCAGCCAGGCTGAGTTTGAAAAATACGGTCGCAACCGTTTGGCTGAAGGCAAGTTGCCGGCATGCGCTGAAATGTGTTCGACCAAAGCCCTACTCGCTGGTGACGGGGATGTGGTGGCCGATATCTTCCGCGAGCGCGTGGTCAAGCGCAACAAAGGTGCCGAAGTCTGGGGCTGGGGTACTGCCTATGGCTCCAAACAAGCAGGTCAACAATCCGCTTCTGAAGGAGCTAAAAAATGACGTCACGCACTTCGTTGTCGACCGTGCTGGCCATGGCCTGCGTGGTGGGTTTGAGCGCTTGTGGTGAAAAGCCACAAACCCTCGGCACCAAAAATGACGCCACCGCTTTCAGCGGTGTGACCAACGCCTTCGTGGCACCGGGCTGGCAAGCGGGTGACAAGAATAGCTGGGAGCAGCACCTGCGTGCTCGCGCGCAATACGGCATGAACGACAACACACGCGCACCGTGAACCAGGGGCACACCATGTCACGTTCTATTCAATCGGTGTTGGGCGCGGTGTTGACGGCGCTGGTACTGTCTGTCAGCGCACAAGACAAAGCACCAACACCTGTGGCTGCCAAAACGCCTGCGGTGCAGAGCGTCAACATCCAAGACGTCAAACCAGACGCCAGCGATGCGCCCGGCTACGCCGACCAAAGCAATGCGGAGCGTGCCAAAGTGCAACCCGGCAACAACGCGCCGGTGTGGCGTGATGTGGGCAAAGGTGTGGCGGGCTACAGCAGCCTGCCCAAAGAAACCGCGCCTGAAGCGGGTGTCTTGATTCAACCCTTTGTGCAGTACCCCGGCTCGCGCCTAACCAATGCAGGCGAGGCTTGGCGACAAGTGCGCAACCAATGGATCATTCCCTACGGAGGTGCCTTGTTGCTGATTGCTTTTGGCGCGATTGCCATCTTTTACTGGCGCATGGGCACGATTGGTTTGCACGGTAAGCCTACGGGCCGCGAGATTGAACGCTTCACCGCTTTTGAGCGTTCTGCCCACTGGGCCAACGCCATCGCCTTTGTGGTGTTGGCGCTGTCGGGCTTGACCATGGCTTTTGGCAAGTTTTTGCTGCAACCCATCATCGGTGACACGCTGTTTGGCTGGATCACTTACCTGCTCAAGAACGCGCACAACTTTGCCGGCCCTCTGTTTGCTGTGTCGCTGGTGGTGGTCTTCATCACCTTCTTGAAAGACAACTTGCCCAGCAAAGGCGATCTGAACTGGTTGCTCAAAGGCGGCGGCATGTTTGGCGGCCAAGAAGTGCCCTCACACCGCTTCAACGCAGGTGAAAAAGTCATGTTCTGGGGCGGCGTGTTTGCTTTGGGCGCAGTGGTGGTGGCATCGGGCTTTGTGCTCGACAAAATTGTTCCCGGCTTGATCTACGAGCGCGGCACCATGCAGATAGCGCACATGGTTCATGCCGTGGCCACCGTGCTGATGATGGCCATGTTTGCTGGACACATTTATTTAGGCACCATCGGCATGGGCGGTGCTTACCAAGCCATGAAGACGGGCTATGTGGATGAGACCTGGGCCAAAGAGCACCACGAGCTTTGGTACGACGACATCCAAACCGGAAAGATTCCTGTACACCGCAGCCCCGAAGCCCCTGGCACCACGGCACAGGCTTGACCTGAGGAGACCATCATGAAAAAAATTCTTATCGCTTGTATCTTCGGTGGACTCAGCCTTGGCGCATTCGCCAAGCTGCCTGCGCCGAGTGACGAAGCCAAGGCCAAGGCCGCTGAAGCCGCTGCCAAAACAGCCCATGCGGGCAAGATGGACGGCTACTTGCTGTGCAAGTCGCAAGACAAAGTGACGGCCCATGTGCAAAAGACCAACAAGGCCAAAGCCGGTAAGCCCTTGGCCACCGCGCCTTGCGCCGACCCTGGCAAGTTTGTCTACACACCACCGGTGGCAGCAGCGCCCGTGGCCGCCGCACCAGGAGCTGCACCCGCCGCAGCCCCGGCACCCGCCGCAGCGCCTGCTGCTGCTCCCGCCAAAAAATCTTAAATCCATCACAGCTTGGCTGTGCATCGGGCCGCACCTGTGGGTGGCGGCCCGTTTTGTTGTAGCCTGCACCCATGTCTGTTGTTTTGAACCTTCCCCATCTCACGCAAGCCCAAGCACCGTTGACCCGCGAGGTCAGCGTGCTCAACGAGCACGGCGAGCGCAGCATCGCCTCTATTCCGGCCGAACGCGCGCTCACGGTGTATGTGGACAAGCGCGAGATTGTCACTCTCATGACCCTGGGGGCGCACCCTGAGTTGCTGGTACTGGGCTATTTGCGCAACCAACGTTTGGTGGGTTCTGCGCAAGAGGTGGCGTCCATCACGGTCGACTGGGACGCAGGCGAGGGCGGCGCCGGTGTGGCCGCTGTCAAAACCCACACAGGCATTGCCGACATCCAGGCCCGCACCGCACACCGTGTGGTGACCACCGGTTGTGGGCAAGGCAGCGTGTTTGGTGACTTGATGGACGAGATCGACACCTTGGTGCTGCCCGAGGCGCAGCTGAGTCAAGCCCGCCTGTATGCCATCTTGAACGCCATTCGCTTGCAAGAAAGCACCTACAAATCGGCGGGCTCGGTGCATGGTTGTGCCTTGTTCGACGGCGAGACCTTGCAAGTGTTTGTGGAAGACGTGGGCCGTCACAACGCCATCGACACCATTGCCGGTTGGATGTGGATGCACGGCGTGGTGTCGGGGGCTGCGTCGAGCTTTTACACCACGGGCCGCTTGACCAGCGAGATGGTGATGAAGTCAGCCCAAATGGGCGTGCCTGTGGTCATCTCGCGCAGTGGCATCACGCAAATGGGCTATGACTTGGCCGAGCGCTTAGGGCTTTGCACTTTGGGCCGCGCCACCAACAAGCACTTCTTGGTGTACACCGCCGCTCAGTGTGTGCAGTTAGACCCCACGCTGGCGCAGCGCGGGAGCGCCGCATGACCAGCGCTGGCATGACGCACAGCGGTGCGTGGTGGTCAATGGCATGGCGCAACCTGTGGCGTGATGCCCGTGCCGGCGAACTGCGCCTGCTGGTGGTGGCTGTCGCGCTCGGCGTGGCAGCGCTGAGTTCGGTCAGCTTTTTGGCCGACCGCATGAACGCTGGGTTGCAGCGCGACGCCGGTCAGTTGCTGGGCGGCGACGCCGTGGTGGTGAGCGACACGCCCACGCCTGCGTACATCGTCACCTCTGCACACGGCATGGGTTTGCAGGGTGTCACCACGCTGAGTTTTCCGACCATGGCACGCGCAGCGCAGGCGCAAGGTGGCGAGAGCCGCTTGGTGGCCCTCAAAGCCGTGGAGGCGGGCTACCCCTTGCGTGGCAAACTCAAAGTGAGCGCCAGCTTGGCTCAAGCTCAGGCAGCTTTGTCGCAAAGCGCCATGACGGATTCCTCTGGCGACGCCACGGCTGGCGTGGCCGTCGCCACTGGCATTCCCGCCCCAGGTGAGGTGTGGGCCGAGTTGGGTGTGCTTGAAGCCCTGGGCCTCAACACCCAAGACAGCTTGATGTTGGGCAACAGCAGCCTGCGCATCACACGCGTGTTGGTGCAAGAACCCGATCGCGGCGCGGGCTTCATGAGCTTTGCACCACGTGTGTTGATGAACAGCGCCGACTTGGCGGCCACTGCCTTGGTGCAGCCCGCCAGTCGCATCACCTGGCGCTTTGCTGTGATCGGGCCCGGGGCCTCCGTGCAGCGCTTCAATGACTGGGCCGCTCTCGAATCCAAAAAGCTCGAAGTGCGGGGCGTGCGTGTGGAGTCTTTGGAGGCGGGTCGCCCAGAAATGCGTCAAACCCTCGACCGTGCGGGCAAGTTCTTAAACTTGGTGGCCTTGTTGGCTGCCCTGCTCAGTGCAGTGGCCGTGGCCTTGTCAGCGCGTGCTTTTGCGGCGCGTCACTTGGACGACTGCGCCATGCTGCGCGTGTTGGGGCAAAGCCAAAGAAACATTGCCTTGTCGTATACCGCTGAGTTTGTCTGGGTCGGCGCGTTTGCCAGCTTTGTGGGGTTGGTGCTGGGCTATGGCGTGCATCTGCTGTTTGTGCGCTTGCTCAAGGGCTTGGTGGAAACCGCTTTGCCAGCCACCAGTGCGTGGCCTGTGGTCTACGGCTTGGGCACGGGCTT
>CAIMWY010000106.1 GCA_903845315.1 uncultured Burkholderiales bacterium | reverse complement strand
GTGTAAAAAGTAGCGACGTGTCATGAGAGTCTCCGTTTGTAGTTATGAAAAGTAAGCGCGCAGCGTTTGCTGCTGTGTGGTGAGTTCTGCGGCTGAGTTGGCCGTGGCAAACACATAGTGGTCGGGACGCACCCAAGCGGCTTGGCAGCCGTTGGCTTGGAACCATGCGGCCAGCACGCCATCGCACTCAGGCGCATCGGGGGTGCCCAAGCGCACGACCTGGAGTTGCAGGGACGCCGGGGCTGCGGCCAGAGCGGCCTCAAAGCCTGCGTCGGCACCCTCGGCCACAAACACGCGCCAGCCAGTGCCCAGCACCGTGTCCATGCGCAGCTTGTGCACGCCCTGCTGCCACCACGCTTGCGGAAACAGCGTACCCGCCGCCGCAGTACCGGGTACCAAACAGCCTTGTTCCAAGGCGGGCTGCACGTTTTGGCGTGGCATCGGTTGGACCACGCCGCCACACTCGGCCAACAACTGCGCATCGCGCGCGCGGGCTTTGGCCACATCGCGCTGCCCCACCAACTGGCCAATGCCTTTGATGCGCCGGGTCAGCTCGGTCACGTGGGCTTTGCGCTCTTGGCCGTAGGTGTCGAGCAAGCTGGCGTGGGCGCGCCCGCTCAACACCTCGGTCAGCTTCCAGCTCAAGTTGGTGGCATCGCGCACGCCTTGGCACATGCCTTGGCCCAAGAACGGCGGTTGCTGATGCGCGGCATCGCCGGCCAGGAACACGCGACCCTGACGCCAATCTTTGGCCACCAGGGCATGAAAACGGTAGCTGGCCTGACGCCACAGCGTGGCGTCGTCTGGCGTGAGCCAGCGCGCCAGCAAGGGCCAAGTGCCTTCAGGCGTGGCGAGCTGTTGCGGGTCTTCGCCCGGGTTGATCGACATCTCCCAGCGGCGGTGGTTCTTGGGGCCAATCACATAGGTGCAAGGACGCTCAGGCTCGCAATACTGCACGCTGGTGACAGGCAGCTTTTTCAACCCCTGTTCATTGACCAACACGTCCACCACCAACCAGGGCTCGTCAAAGCCCAGGTCTTCCAGCGTCAGTCCTACTTGGCTGCGCACAAAGCTCGATGCGCCGTCGCAGCCAATGACGTAACGCGCTTGCACTTGGCTGCTTTGGCCTTGTTCGTCCACGAGGGTCAGCGTAGCGGCTGCGCTGTCTTGCATGACGGCTATGACGGTTTGGCCCAGTGACACGGTGACATTGGGCAGGCTGCGCACCTGGGCACGCATGGCCTCTTCTACCGGGGGTTGGCTGAACACCAGCGAAGGTGTGTAGGCCAGTGGGAAGGGCTCGGCCACGGTGGACATGCACTTGATCAACTGGCCGTCGACCCCATAGAACTCGGAGTTGGTGAAGGGTTCAAAAAATGGTTCGATTTTTTCAACCAAATCCAACTCTTGAAACACCCGCATGATCTCGTGGTCCAAGGCGATGGCGCGAGGCTTGTCGTACACGTCTTGCAAACGGTCGCAGACAAAAACCTTCAGGCCACGCCCACCCAACAAACCCGCAGCCACGGCGCCGGTGGGGCCAAAGCCCACGATCGCCACATCAAACATTTCTGTACGCATCTTCAAACGGCTTCAAACAAAACAGCGCGCTGGGCTTCTTTGAGCTTGGCGCTGGGTGGCTGGGAAATGCCCCAGTGGTCGACGCGGCCTTCGGGCCACTTCCAGTCGGAGGGTTGGCCGGTTTTGTAGCTGTCGTCGATTTGCTGCACGTCGGCGGTGTACTCGATCACCAGATCGAACGGACCGACAAAGTAGTTGAAGGCATTGTTGCCAGGGCCATGACGGCCAGGGCCCCACTCGATGCAGAAGCCCGCGTCACGCATGCGACCGCCCCCGCGCATGACCGACTCCAGGTCGGGCATCAAAAACGCGATGTGGTTCAAGGCATCGTTGTCGGTGTCGCCCAGGGCGATGCTGTGGTGGTCGCTGTTGCAACGCATGAAGGCCATGATCTTGGTGCGGTCAGACATGGAGAAGTCCAGCACCTGCTCCAAAAACTGTCGGCTGGCCTCAACGTCGTGGCTGTTGAGCACCACATGGGCCAAGCGCATGGGCTGATCCGCTTCCTCGCTCGGGGCTGAACGCAAGGTGTCGCCCACCACCAGCTCAAACACGCGGCCATGGGGGTCAGCCAAGGTCAGCGAGGTGCCGCCGGCTGGGTCGGCGCTGGGGGCTGCAGGTTTGACCACGCGGCCGCCGTGTTGCGCCACCAACGCGGCCACTTCGTGCAATGCGCGCTCGCTGCGGGCACGCAGGGTCACGTGTTTGATCTGCGCGTGTTCACCGCCTTGATGCAGCGCCAGCAGATGGTGGTCTTTTCCCGTGCCGCGCAAGTACACCACGCCCGGTGCACGGTCTGCCACCACAAGATGCCAGGTGCGGCAGAAAAAATCTTCGGCGTGTTGCAGGTTGGGCACATTCAGTGCGGCGCTGCGCAAGGCGCTGATGCGTGAAGAAGCATGGGTCATGGGGTTTACTTTCCGTGTGAATTCAAAGCCAAAAAACGCTGGGCGTTGCCAGCCACCAGTTGCTGCACCACTGCCTCGTCAAAGCCTGCATCCTGGATGCGCTGCACGGGTGTGTGGTCGTGGAAGTTGAAAGGGTAATCGGTGCCAATCATCAATTGGCTCGCGCCGTAGGTATGCACCAAGTGTCGCAGCGTGGGCGCATCAAACACCAAGGTGTCGAAGTACAG
>CAIMWY010000105.1 GCA_903845315.1 uncultured Burkholderiales bacterium | reverse complement strand
GTTCATCGCGCAAGGCCCATAACAAGGGCATTTCCGGCTCGGTGTCGAGCGTGTGGCTGTGTCCGTTGACCGTCAGTTTCATGTTTTTTGTTTCCTGGGTTTGATTTCAAAAATAGTGTCAACTTAAGGCCGTGTTCCGGCAATAAGGAAACTACGCACAAAGCCCACAAAAAGCAGTCAATTTGTCGCGTCAGAGACCACCCGCGTCCAGCACCCCGCGCCGGACTTGGTCGCGTTCAATCGATTCAAAGAGCGCCTTGAAATTGCCCTCGCCAAAACCATCGTCTGCGCGGCGTTCGATGAACTCGAAAAACACCGGACCTAGTTGGGTTTGGGAGAAGATTTGCAATAACAACTTGGGTTGACCGCCTTGAGTGCTGCCGTCCAGCAAAATGCCGCGGGCTTGTAAATCCGGCAACGGCACGCCATGGCCGGGCAGGCGTTCTTCGAGCATCTCGTAGTACACATCGTTTGGCGCGGTCATCAAAGGCACGCCCGCCAATTGCAAGCGATCGACCGTGTCCACCAGGTTCTCGGTCAGCAAGGCGATGTGTTGAATGCCTTCGCCGTTGTATTGCATCAAGAACTCTTCGATTTGGCCGGCCCCTTTGGAGGACTCTTCGTTCAAGGGGATGCGGATCATGCCGTCTGGTGCTGTCATGGCTTTGGAGGTCAAACCGGTGTGCGTACCCTGGATGTCAAAGTACCGGATTTCGCGGAAGTTGAACAGGCGTTCGTAAAAGCTGGCCCAAAAGCCCATGCGCCCACGGTAAACGTTGTGCGTCAGGTGGTCGATGATGTGCAGGCCGTGGCCCACGGGATGTCGGTCCACGCCGTCGATGAATTCAAAATCGATGTCGTAAATCGACTTGCCATCTTCAAAGCGGTCAATCAAATACAGTGGTGCACCGCCAATGCCCTTGATCGCGGGCAAGCGCAACTCCATCGGCCCGGTCGGAATCTCGATAGGTTGCGCACCCAAGGCGAGCGCACGCGCATAAGCCTTGTGCGAGTCCTTGACACGAAACGCCATGCCGCAAGCCGAGGGGCCGTGCTCTGCAGCAAAGTAGGCGGCCGCGCTGAGCGGCTCGTGGTTGACTATGAAATTGATGTGACCCTGGCGGTACAGCAGCACATTTTTTGAACGGTGCCTGGCCACCAAAGAGAAGCCCATGGCTTCAAAGACGGGGCCTAGCGTGGCCGGATCGGGCGATGCAAACTCGACAAACTCGAAGCCGCACAAACCCATAGGGTTGTCAAATAAATCAGACATGAGAACACTCCAGAAAAAAGATCAACGAAAAAACCAACCTGCTTCAGTAGGCAGGCGGCGCACCCGGCTTACCGCGAGTGCTGCGGGCCAGGTGAATGCCGAAGATCAAAATCTGTATAGCCATGAACTCATTTTCGTTCAGAATACGTGAGTGTGACCGCACGCCTGTTAAAACTTTGGAGTTTGTCAATGAAAAAGATAGCCACCGCCTTGAGTGCACTTCTGATGGCTGTGACCAGCACCACCCTGTGGGCGCAAGACAAATACCCCCTTCGACCAGTCACCTTGATCGTGCCGCAAACGCCCGGTGGCGCCAATGATGCGATTGCGCGCGTGCTGGCGCAAAAGCTGTCAGAGCAGACCGGCCAATCCTTTGTGGTCGAAAACCGAGCCGGCGCGGGCGGCAACGTGGGCACCGCTTTGGCGTCCAAGGCCAAGCCTGACGGGTACACCTTGCTTGTGACCGCCGACAGTGCACAAGTCATCAACCCCGCCCTGTACGCCAAACCTGGCTTTGATCCGGTCAAGGACTTTGAGCC
>CAIMWY010000104.1 GCA_903845315.1 uncultured Burkholderiales bacterium | reverse complement strand
CACCGCTGCCGGGCAAGCTGATGCCAATGTCGGCATGTTTGCTCTCGCCGGGTCCGTTGACGATGCATCCCATCACCGCCACCTTGAGGTTTTCCACTCCGGGGTATTGGCTGCGCCAGACCGGCATTTGCGCGCGCAAGAAATCGTCGATCTCTTTGGCCAACTCTTGGAAGGTGGTGCTGGTGGTTCGGCCACACCCCGGACACGCGGTCACGCTGGGCACAAAGGCACGCAGCCCCAAGGCTTGCAAAATCTCAGAAGCAATCACCACCTCTTGGGTGCGCGCCTCACCGGGTTGCGGTGTCAGCGACACACGGATGGTGTCGCCAATGCCTTCTTGCAACAAGATCGACAAGGCGGTGGCGCTGGCCACTGTGCCACGTGTGCCCATGCCGGCTTCGGTGAGGCCCAAGTGCAAGGGGTAGTTGCAACGTTGCGCCAGTTCGCGGTAGACCGCGATCAGGTCTTGCACGCCACTGACTTTGCAACTGAGCAAAATTTGCTCAGACGCCATGCCCATGGATTCGGCCAATTTGGCAGAGTCGATGGCCGAAGTGATGAGAGCCTCGTACATCACCTGTTTGGCATCAAAGGGCTGCGCACGCTGGGCATTTCTGTCCATCAACTGCGCAAGCAGTTCTTGGTCCAAGCTGCCCCAGTTCACACCAATGCGCACCGCTTTGTTGTAGCGCATGGCCGCTTCGATCATTTGGCCAAACTGCTTGTCGTGTTTGTCACCCTTGCCCACGTTGCCAGGGTTGATGCGGTATTTGGAGAGCGCCTGCGCGCAGTCGGGGTAATCGGTCAACAGTCGGTGGCCGTTGTAATGAAAGTCGCCAATCAGGGGGACCTGAATGCCCATGCGGTCGAGCTGCTCGCGCACATGCGGCACGGCTTGGGCTGCCTCAGGCGTGTTCACGGTCAAACGCACCAACTCCGAGCCAGCCAGGGCGAGCTCTTTGACTTGAATCGCTGTGCCAATCACGTCCACCGTGTCGGTGTTGGTCATCGACTGCACCCGCACTGGGGCATCGCCACCCACGGTGACCACATGGTCGCCCCAGACCACCCGCGCTTGCAAACTGCGACGCGTTTTGGGTTGTGACAAAGAAATAGCGTGCGAGTCAATGGCCATTGGCAACTCCTGAAGCAGACAAAGCGGGTGCCGCTGAGACGGCGGACTGAACCGGGGTGATGACCATTTGAGTGGCAGCGCTTTCATCCATCGGTGCAATAGGTTGGGACACGGGTAAAACTGGCGCTTCGGTCACGGTGCTCACCGGTGAAGCCGTCGTTTGTGTGACGCCTTGTCCTTCAAACCACGTGTGAAGATCTGGCCAAACAGCCAACAGCAAGGCCAAGACGAAGATAGCCAAAGCAGCCCACCGCAGTGGTGTGAATAATTTTTCGATCACCAAAAAACTCGACTGAGGCAAAAAAGAGGGTCGTTGCAAAGGAAAATCTAAACCCCGTTCGTCTTTGACGGCCAAGCGACTCACATCTTGTTGTGGCAACAAGGCCATGACGGGACTGGCGTCTGCGCTCAAGTGGCGACACACCGACAAAGCCAAAGCTCGGGCAAACATGGCGTCTGGCAACATATCCCATTGGTCGTCTTCCAAGGCCTGAAGTTTTGCCACAGGCACACGCAAAGTTGCGGCCAAAGAATCAATTTTGAGCCCTGCATCTTGCCGAAGGCTGCGCAACAAACCGCCGGCGCTGTCTTGCGGCTTGTCAACCCCAGAGTCCTGGCGTTGTTCATCGGTGGGCATCTGCGTGACTTGTGTCATTGATCTTTAGGAGTTTTCTGGATCCAAGACTTGGCTTGGGTCGAGTTAGGGAAATTGTGGGTCAACTGTGCCATCAAGGCTCGTGCCTCTTGGGTTTGCGCCAATGTTTGGGCCAGCTCAATGCCCAGCGACAAACTGGCTGCGCTCGCATCTGCACTGCGGTTGAGGGGGGCTAATACTTCTTGCGCATGCATGGGGTTGATGAGTTGTTCCACGCTGGCCAATTGATAACGCACGATGGGGTTGCGATTGTCCAGGGCCAAGGCCTTTTCAAAACTCAGGCGCGCATCGGCGGTTTGCCCTGCTTTGCGTTGGCACACACCCAATGCCATCCAAGTTTTCCCAGGCTGGCGGTATGCGGTGTGAGTCAAAGCGCGGGTGAACTGGATGTGTGCATCGCTCAGGCGGTTATGTTCACACAAGAACCAACCGTAGTTGTGCTGCGCATTGGCCAACTCCGCCTCGAGCGCCGCTGCTGAAGAGGCCAGTTGCACGGCGTGTTGGAAGCTTTGTTCGGCCAATTGAGGCGCGTTGTCTCGCTGGTGTATCAAACCCAGCAGGTTGTAGGCGTCGGCAAAGCTGGGGTCGATTTGCAAAGCCGCCCTCACCTCTTGCTGGGCCACTGCGTTTTGGCCTTGCTCAAAATAGGCTGTTGCCAAAGTCAGGCGACGCAAAGCGCGCTCGCGCATGGCATCGGGCTCTGGCGTGGTCAAGGCATCGAGGCGACGGGTGTCTGAGGAAGCGCAACCCGACAGAGCGATAGATAAACACAGGGTCGTGCAAGCCAGCAGGGCCAGCCGCACGTCGAGCTTGACGCCCCACGCTCTCATGACAGCACCTGAGTCAGCGTGATCACACGCTGCTTGGCTATGCGCGCGTCGACGTGTGTGCGGTCTTTCACGTCCCCCGCCAATTGACCACAGGCCGCATCGATGTCATCACCCCGGGTTTTGCGCACGGTGGTGACAATGCCTGCGGCACTGAGCAGTTCGGCAAAGGTCTTGACCGCCGTAGCGCTCGAGCGCGTCAAGCCTGAAGCAGGGAATGGGTTGAACGGAATTAGGTTGAACTTGCAGGGCACTGGCTCGCCCGCGCCACGCTTGGGTTTGACCAGCTCAATCAAGGCCTGCGCATGCTCAGGTTGGTCGTTCACACCAGCCAACATGCAATATTCAAAGGTGATGAAGTCACGCGGTGCGTGGTCTAAATAGCGGCGGCACGCATCCATCAACTCACGCAAAGGGTATTTGCGGTTGAGAGGTACCAAGTTGTCACGTAGCGCATCGGAGGGCGCATGCAGCGACACTGCCAGCGCCACCGGGCAGTCGTCACCCAATCGGTCCATCATGGGCACCACGCCAGAGGTGGACACGGTGACGCGACGGCGCGACAAACCATACCCATGGTCGTCGAGCATGGTGCGCAAAGCGGGCACCAAGGCATGGTAGTTTTGCAAGGGCTCGCCCATGCCCATCATCACCACATTGGAGATCACGCGTTCGGTGGTGTTGAACTTTTTACGCAAAAAATGTTCGGCAAACCAGAGCTGCGTAATGATTTCACCCGCCGTTAGATTACGGCTAAAACCTTGGTGACCGGTGGAACAAAAACGACAGCCCACCGCACAACCCGCTTGCGACGAGACACACAAAGTGCCACGGTCGTCTTCAGGAATGAACACGGTCTCGACCGCATTGCCGTCACCCACGTCGAACAACCACTTGATGGTGCCGTCGGCAGAGTCGTGTTGAGAAATTGGCGTCAGGGGTTGAACCTGGGCGCAGGTTTTGAGCTTTTCCCGCAAGGACTTGGCCAGATCAGTCATTTGGTCAAAATCTTGCGCGCCCTTTTGGTGGATCCAACGAAACAGTTGGGTAGCGCGAAAACGCTTCTCACCCAGGCGCTCACAAAAAACGGCCAAACCGTCAAGATCAAAGTCAAGCAGGTTGGCCGTCATGGTGCGCAGTGAAAAGGCCGCTGCGTAGCAACCTCCTCGGTGGCTTCTTAGTGACCGTAAACGTTCATGCCAGCGAAGAAGAAAGCAATTTCAACTGCGGCGGTTTCTGCGGCGTCAGAGCCGTGAACGGCGTTGGCGTCGATGCTGTCTGCAAAGTCAGCACGGATGGTGCCAGCAGCGGCCTTCGTCGGATCGGTCGCGCCCATCAGGTCGCGGTTTTTCAAAATCGCATTTTCGCCTTGCAAGACTTGGATCATGACAGGGCCAGAGATCATGAAATCGACCAGATCTTTGAAGAAAGGACGCTCTTTGTGCACTGCGTAAAAAGCTTCGGCTTCGCCGCGTGACAGGTGAGCCATGCGCGCAGCGATCACTTTCAAGCCAGCCGCCTCGAAACGGGCGTAGATTTGTCCGATCACATTTTTGGCTACTGCGTCAGGCTTGATGATGGAGAGGGTGCGTTCGATGCTCATTTTCTTTATTCCTAAGGAGTTGTTTTGGAAACTTTGGTTCGTCAAATGCGAAGTCTGTTATTTTAACCGTTCTGGCTGAACGTCAAAGGGTTTCCCCTAGAGGCAGCAGGTGTTCAGCGCGGGCTTCGTCCACCGCGCTTAGGACCAGACGGCGAACGCGGTCCGGTAGCGGGTTTGCCACCGCGCACCAGGCCCGCTTTGAAGGCCCGTTGACCGGCTTTTTTACGCTGGCGTTCGATGTCAAAACTGTCAGCGCCTATGTAGCCTACCGAGGTTTTCATTGGATCGGGTTGGGCCTCACGCGCAGGTACTGGCGCGGCTTTGCCAGCACGCCTGCGCTCGGTTCGCACCAAGCGCTCTGGACCTGTATTGCGTTCTTCCGGCGCACGTGGGTAAGAGGGACGCGGGCCAACGCTGTTACCACGACGACGGCTGCTGGCGCGCTCGGTACGGTGGTTATGGGCCGGGCCACTTTCCAGCGGCGCTTCGGCTCCTGCGGCTTCCATCAGTGCGCGAATATCACGCTCGCCCAACTCCACAAATGCGCCACGCTTCAACCCGCGTGGCAGCACCATGGCGCCGTAACGGATGCGAATCAATCGGCTCACTGCATGGCCAACAGCCTCAAACATGCGACGCACCTCACGGTTGCGGCCTTCAGAAATGGTCACGCGGTACCAGCAGTTGGAGCCTTCGCCGCCGCCTTCTTCAATCGAGCCAAACTGGGCCGGACCATCATCGAGTTGGATGCCATCAACGAGCTGCTGCTTTTGTTCCATGCTGAGCTTGCCCAGTGAGCGCACGGCGTATTCGCGTTGCAAACCAAAACGCGGATGCATCAGCTGGTTGGCCAGCTCACCCGAGCTGGTGAACAAAAGCAAACCTTCGGTGTTCAAGTCCAATCGCCCTACCGACTGCCATTTGCCTTGGTAAAGACGCGGCAAACGGCGAAACACAGTCGGGCGGTTTTGAGGGTCGTCGTTCGTCACCACTTCGCCCGCAGGCTTGTGGTAGGCAATGACACGCGGTGGAGGTGGCGCGATGCGTACCTTGAGTTGCTTGCCGTTGACCT
>CAIMWY010000103.1 GCA_903845315.1 uncultured Burkholderiales bacterium | reverse complement strand
TGACCTTGTTTGACGCAGACGGGCAACTGCACGTCAACGCCCAGGCGCGGGAAGTGTTTGATGTCACGGGCGCTGGCGACACGGTGATTGCCACCATGGCCACGCTGGTGGCCGCTGGCGTGAGCCTGCGCCAGGCACTGCCGCTGGCCAACCGCGCTGGCGGATTGGCTGTCGGCAAGTTTGGTACAGCCTCGATTTCCTATGAGGAGTTGTTTGCGTAAACCAACTTAGGACGCATTTTCCATGAGTTGTTTTCCCAAGGTGCGTTTGGCAAGGTCGAAGCCGTGTTCCACGAAGGCGCCTGCAGCGACACCATGGAGAGCGACGGCAAGTACATGATGGACAACAACTACACCTTGTCCTGCGGCTTGTTCAACAGCTGCCAGCAAGCGGGCACTCGCCTGATTTACGCCTCATCCGCTGCCACCTACGGCGGCAGCGACACCTTCCGTGAAACGCCCGAGTTTGAGCACCCGCTCAACGTCTACGGCTACTCCAAGCTGCTGTTTGACCAGCGCATGCGCCGCGAGTGCGGGGACAACTTCAAAAAGTTCAAACGCCAAGTGGTGGGCTTTCGTTACTTCAACGTCTACGGCCCACGCGAGCAGCACAAGGGCCGCATGGCCAGCGTGGCGTTCCACCAATTCAACCAGTTCAATGCCGAAGGCCGGGTGAAATTGTTTGGGGAGTATGGCGGTTACGCCAGCGGTGGGCAAATGCGCGACTTTGTGTTCATTGACGACGTGGTGGCCGTGAACCTGTGGTTCCTCGACCACCCCAACCAATCGGGCATCTTCAACCTGGGCACGGGCCGAGCACAACCCTTCAACGACGTGGCACTGTCGGTGGTCAACGCCTTGCGTACGGCCAAGGGCGACAGCGCGCTTGACTTGGCAGGCGCAGCCCAAGCCGGTTTGATCGAGTACGTGCCCTTCCCCGATGCCTTGCGTGGCAAATACCAGTGCTACACCCAGGCCGACTTGACCGCTTTGCGCGCCAGCGGTTGCGACCATGTCTTTGCCGATGTGCAAAGCGGCGTGACGCAGTACATGGCCACGCTCAGCCAGGCCACTTGACAGACTCGGGGTGGGGTCACACGTGCGGATGCAGGCTTACTCGGCCAGAGTCAGGGTGTCGCACAGTCCCCCACGCCAAGACCACATGCGCACACGGTTTCACGCTGCCTTTGCGGCACTTGGCAGGCGGGCGGCCTCAGGCCTGTGCGCACTGCTGCTATGCGCCACCTGCCATGCGCTCGAAATCAACCAAGCCACCGTCGCCGAACTCGACAGCCTGCGCGGCATGGGCCCCGCGCTCAGCGCCAAGGTGCTGCAAGCTCGCGCGCAAAAGCCATTTGAATCGTGGCGCGATGTGATGAAACGTGTTTCAGGCTTTGGCCCCGCCAAAGCCCAGCAGTTCTCAGACCAAGGGCTGACCGTCAACGGTCAGCCCTTGAAGCCTTAACCCTCAGCCCCGTAGCCCCCGCCCCCTGGCGTGTGAATTTCAAACACATCACCCACGGCCATCTCGGTTTGGGCAATGTGGCCCAAGTCCTCGATGCGGCCGTCGGCGCGCACCACGCGGTTGATGCCCACTGCACCGGCGTGCCCGCCTGCGGCGCCAAAGGCGGGATGGATGCGACCGTTGGACAACACGCTCGCCGTCATGGGTTCTAAAAACGCGATGCGCCGCACCCCACCATCGCCCCCGCGCCAGCGCCCCGCGCCGCCCGAGCCTGCCCGAATCGCGTAGCTCAGCAAGCGCACGGGGAAACGGAATTCCAAAATTTCAGGGTCGGTCAAACGCGAGTTGGTCATGTGGGTTTGCACCACGCTCGTGCCGTCAAAGCCGCCTGTGACGCGCCCGGTTTCGTCCATCTCCACACCGGCACCGCTGCCACCCGAGATGGTTTCGTAGTACTGGTACTGCGCGTTGCCAAAGGTGAAGTTGTTCATGGTGGGCTGGCTGCCTGCCATCATCCCCAGCGCCCCAAACAAGGCATTGGTGATGCAGGTGGAGGTTTCCACATTGCCCGCCACCACCGAAGCCGGTGGATTGGGATTGAGCATGGAGCCGGCAGGAATGGTCACGCGCAGCGGCTTCAAGCACCCTGCATTGAGCGGAATGTCGTCGTCGACCAAACTGCGAAACACATACAACACCGCGGCCATGCAAACCGCCGTGGGCGCGTTGAAGTTGTTGGGTTGCTGGGCCGAGGTGCCGGTGAAATCAATCTCTGCTGTGCGCTCGGTCACGTTGACACGAATCGCCACCTGAATGTGCGCCCCGTTGTCCAGCAGCAGCGTGAACTGCCCGTCTGTCAAGCGCGTGATCACACGGCGCACCGCCTCTTCGGCGTTGTCTTGCACATGGCCCATGTAGGCTTGCACCACGTCCAGGCCGAATTGCGTCACCATCTTGCGCAGCTCTTGCACGCCTTTTTCGTTGGCGGCAATTTGCGCTTTCAAGTCGGCCATGTTCTGCGCCGGGTTGCGGCTGGGGTGGTCGCCGCTTTGCAGCAGGCGCAGCATCTCGGCTTCGCGCAGCACGCCGCACTCAACCAAGAGCACGTTGTTGAGCTGCACGCCCTCTTCTTCAATGCGGGTGGAGAACGGTGGCATCGAGCCCGGTGTGGTGCCGCCAATGTCGGCATGGTGACCCCGTGAGCCCACATAAAAACTCGGCTCTGCCGCGTCGTCCAGATACACCGGCGTGATGACGGTGATGTCGGGCAAGTGGGTGCCGCCGTGGTAGGGGGTCGTTGAGCACGTACACATGGCCCGGCTGCATGGTGGAGGCGTTCTCACGGATCACGGTTTTGATGCTCTCGCCCATCGACCCCAGGTGCACTGGCATGTGCGGTGCATTGGCAATCAGATGACCTTGGGCGTCGAACAAGGCGCACGAAAAGTCGAGCCGCTCTTTGAT
>CAIMWY010000102.1 GCA_903845315.1 uncultured Burkholderiales bacterium | reverse complement strand
CCAATGCGCTTGAGATTGCCGAAATTCATCCACACAAAGAAGGCTCTGCCGACAATGTTTTTATCAGGCACAAAGCCCCAGTAACGCGAGTCCAGGGAGTTGTCGCGGTTATCCCCCATCATGAAGTAGTGGCCCTGAGGTACTTTGCAGGTCACGCCTTCGACGGTGTATTGGCAGTTTTCTTTGAACACAAAGTCATCGGCACCCGGAA
Source organism: uncultured Burkholderiales bacterium (assembly GCA_903845315.1). Next base: position 6,307 of record CAIMWY010000102.1, on the reverse strand, counting down.
CAAACGCCGGGCGATCGGTGTCATTGAGCAAGTTGTGCGTACGCAGGCCAGTCATTTCTGAGGCCTTGGAGCCGATCGGCAGCTTTTCTTCGAACTGCTTGATGTAGCGCATGCTATCTTCTTCAAAGAAGTCAGTGCGGGCATCTTTGGACACGGGCTGGCCATTGATGGTGAGTTGCTTGTTCAAATAAGCCACCTCGTCACCGGGCACGCCCACCACGCGTTTGATGTAATCCAGGCTGGGCTTGGGTGGGTAGCGAAACACCATCACATCGCCGCGCTGTACCGGATTGCCGTCGGTCACTTTGAGGTTCATGACCGGCAAACGCACACCGTAGTGAAATTTGTTGACCAAGATCAGGTCACCCACCCACAGAGTCGGAATCATGGAGCCGGAGGGGATTTTGAACGGCTCAAACAAGAACGAACGCAAGACAAACACCACGGCAATGACAGGAAACAAACCCGCCGTCCAATCGAGCCACCAAGGCTGCATGATCAAACGAACTTTGGCTTCGGTCACATCCACATCGGTTTGGGCAATGCCCAACTTGGTGAGTTCGGCACGCCGCTTGTCGGCCTCTTGTTCTAAGTTGGCAGCGGCAGCTTCGCGCTGAGGCAAAAAGTAAAAGTACTCTGCCAGCCAGTAAATGCCAGTGACCACGGTGGCCATGAACATCAGCAAGGCAAAGTTGCCATCAATCAGGCCGAGGTACCAACACCCGGCGTAGCTCACAAAAGCTGCGAGCACAAAAGCGGTCAAAGTAGCCATCAGTCCTCCACTTGCAGGATGGCCAAGAAAGCTTCTTGGGGCACTTCAACAGAACCAATTTGTTTCATGCGTTTCTTACCTGCTTTTTGTTTCTCTAAGAGTTTGCGTTTTCGGCTAATGTCACCACCGTAGCATTTTGCCAGCACGTTCTTACGCAAAGCTTTGATGGTTTCGCGCGCAATGATGTTGGCGCCAATGGCCGCTTGGATGGCGACGTCAAACATTTGACGACTGATGATCTCGCGCATCTTGCCCACCACCGCACGTCCCCGGTACTGCGCCTGAGTGCGGTGCACGATGATGGACAGCGCGTCGACTTTTTCACCGTTGAGCAAAATGTCGACCTTGACCACATCAGAGGTACGAAACTCTTTGAACTCATAGTCCATCGACGCATAGCCGCGGCTGACTGATTTGAGCTTGTCAAAGAAGTCGAGCACGATTTCACCCAACGGCATGTCGTAGGTGAGCATCACTTGGCGACCGTGGTAGGCCATGTTGAGCTGCACACCGCGTTTTTGATTGGCCAGCGTCATGACAGCGCCCACATACTCTTGCGGCATGTAAAGATGCACGGTGACGATGGGTTCGCGGATTTCTTGCATCTTGCCCTGGTCGGGCATCTTGGCGGGGTTTTCCACCAACACGACTTCGCCATCGGGCTTGACGACTTGGTAGACCACGCTGGGGGCGGTGGTGATAAGGTCTTGGTCGAACTCACGCTCGAGTCTTTCTTGCACGATCTCCATGTGCAAGAGGCCCAAGAACCCACAGCGAAATCCAAAACCCAGCGCTTGAGACACTTCGGGTTCGTAGTGCAAAGAAGAGTCATTGAGCTTGAGCTTTTCCAGCGCATCGCGCAAGGCGTCGTATTGGTTCGCTTCGGTCGGGTACAAACCCGCAAACACTTGAGGCTGGATTTCTTTGAAACCTGGTAAGGCTTGCTCTGCGGGGCCTAAGTTGTTAGGCAGTTTCTTTTCCAAGGTGATGGTGTCGCCCACCTTGGCAGCTTGCAGCTCTTTGATGCCCGCAATGATGAAGCCCACTTGGCCCGCTTCGAGTGACTCACGCGACTCGTTGGCTGGCGTGAAGACGCCCAAGCTGTCGGCGTTGTAGACGGCGTTGGTCGCCATCATCTTGAAGCGCTCACCCTTGCCCAAGCGGCCATCGACCACGCGCACCAGCATCACCACACCCACATAGGTGTCAAACCAGCTGTCAACGATCATGGCACGCAGCGGCGCATTGGGGTTGCCTTTGGGGGCGGGGATTTTTGCCACCACGGCTTCGAGAATCTCCTCGATACCCATGCCGGTTTTAGCCGAGCACGGTATGGCGTCCGTGGCATCGATGCCAATCACATCTTCAATTTCGGCTTTGGCGTTTTCTGGATCTGCCTGCGGCAAATCCATCTTGTTAAGAACCGGCACCACCTCCACGCCAAGGTCCAGTGCGGTGTAGCAGTTGGCGACGGTTTGCGCTTCAACACCTTGGCTGGCGTCCACCACCAACAGTGCACCTTCGCATGCAGACAAAGAGCGGGAGACTTCATAAGAAAAGTCCACGTGGCCCGGTGTGTCGATCAAATTCAGGTTGTAAATCTGTCCATCTTTGGCCTTGTAGTGCAGCGCAGCCGTCTGCGCTTTGATGGTTATCCCACGCTCTTTCTCAATGTCCATCGAGTCGAGCACCTGCGCTTGCATGTCGCGTTCTTCCAGTCCACCGCAGCGCTGAATCAAGCGGTCTGCCAATGTGGATTTGCCGTGATCGATGTGGGCAATGATCGAAAAATTTCTGATGTGGTTCATCAAGGGAGGCACTTAAGTGATTGAATTCAAAGGGTATAAGACATGAAAAAAGGGCGCGTCAGATGCTGACGCGCCCAGAACCAACAAGCAATGGCAACTGCGATAGTTGGGACTTCATTGTAGGCAAAAAGCGGAAAACGTACAGCGATCCTGATGCTGCAAAGGGCTCGTTGCAGCCTAACAACATCAACTTATTCACAGCTTATAAACATTTGGGTTGGAGGGTTTATGGAACAACTTGTGGGTGATCTGTGGAGCAGCTGTTGAGCTTGTCTACCGATCCCATATCGTGAATTTTTGGTCTTGCGATATATCGCAAAAGGTCTTTTGATTCCTCAATTCTATACAAAAAGTGCTTGAGTGATTTTAATTAAGTTAGCAAGCGCATACAAACAATGTGGTTTTGCCCTTTAAAAATATTTTTCCCAACGCAACTTTGAGGCTACATCAGCCCCAAACCCGACTGAGGCTTAGGGACTTAACGCTGCGGACGTATTACCGTGTACTGGACCCATTCACCCCGACGGATTAACAGACTGACGGGTTTGCTGCGATCGAGCTTGGCGACCAAGCCTTCAAAGGCTTGGACAGAGGGCGTTTCAGCATTTGCCAAGGCCAAAATCACATCGCCCTCTTGAATGCCTGCACGAGCGGCCACCTCTGCCACGGCATCGACACGGACTCCGCCTTGCAACTTGAGTTCTTTCTTTTGCGCGTCATTGAGATCGCTCACGGTCAAGCCCAATACCTTGGTAGACAAAGAAGCCGCAGGTTTTTCGGTCGGTGCAGCCGCCTTTTTGACAGGTTTATCCGCATCCACCTCACCCACCGTGATAGACACATCGCGCGTGGTACCCCGGCGCCAAATTTGCATTATGCTGCGGGTGCCAGGTTTGGTGCTACCGACAATGCGCGGCAAATCGCTGGATTTTTCAATCGCTTTGCCGTCAAAGCGCAAGATGATGTCACCGGCCTCCAGGCCTGCTTTTTCCGCGGGTGAGCCCTGCTCCACGCCCCTCACCAAGGCACCTTGCACCTTGGTCAAACCCAACGATTCAGCCACTTCTTTACTGACTTGGTCGATCTGCACGCCCAAGCGTCCACGTTGTACATGACCGGTAGCGCGCAGCTGATCGCTGACGCGAACCGCTTCGTCAATGGGAATGGCGAATGAAATGCCCATGAACCCACCTGAACGTGAGTAAATTTGGCTGTTGATTCCGACCACCTCACCACGCATGTTGATCAAGGGCCCCCCTGAATTACCCGGGTTGATGGCGACATCTGTTTGGATGAAGGGCAGATAGTCACCCGTGTCACGTTGTTTAGCGCTGACGATGCCGGCCGTCACAGTGTTATCCAGCCCGAAGGGAGACCCAATGGCCATGACCCACTCACCCACTTTGAGTCGACTCACGTCACCCACTTTCACAGCTGGTAGGCCGGTAGCTTCTATCTTGACAACGGCCACATCGGTTCGCTTGTCTGCCCCAACGATGCGGGCTTTGAACTCCCGCTTATCGGGTAGCGTGACAATCACTTGGTCGGCGCCATCCACGACGTGGGCATTGGTCATGACAAAGCCATCGCTCGACAAAATGAATCCTGATCCGACACCACGTGGCTGTTCTTCTTCAGGTTGCTGTGGGCGGTTGGGCCGTTGCTGTCGGGGCGCATTAGGACTTGGTAGGGGAACGCCGAAGAAACGTCGGAAAAACTCTTGCATTTCTTCGTCGGGCGCACTGTTTTGTGCACCGCGAACCGCGGCCTTTTCTAGGGTTCGAATGTTCACCACCGAGGGACCTACTTGCTCCACCAAATCCGTGAAGTCAGGCAGGGTGCGCACCGATTGCGCCGTGGCTGAGGTCGAAACAGACAGCGTCAGTCCGCCTGCAAAGAAGCTGCTGATGAGGACAACGATGGGTAGGTAATGTTTGAGGATCATAGGAATTCTCTTTCAGGAGAGGAACACGCGACTGTAAAGCGCACGACGCAGATTTTGCCAATTGACAGGGTCAGCAGAATGGCTAAACCAAAGCCAGCGACTCATTGAGACAGGGCTTGCAGATGAGGGCAACCATTGCAAAAGCAAGGTGTGCTGCATATCTAGCGTGACACAAACAGGGCACCCAAGTTGCACGCTCATGCCGTCATGGGCCAGCAAGCACCAAACCTGCCCATCCCAGACCAAGGCAGCGCCAGTGGAGTAGACACAACGCCATCCCCAGCCGACAAAAAGTAGTCCAAGTCCGAGGGCCAGACACCATGCCCAAGTGACTGACTGCTGCCAAGCCCACAGTATCAAGACACTCGCCGTCAATAGGCTCAACAAACCGAGCAACCCCTTTGCAAAAGCACAACGCCCCACCGGATAAGCAACCGATGGGGCGTTGTACATGGCGTGGGATCAAACGCGTTTGAAAACCAGCGCACCATTGGTGCCACCGAATCCAAAATTATTCTTCAGGGCGACGTCGATCTTCATGTCGCGCGCTACATTGGCGCAGTAGTCCAAATCACACTCTGGATCTTGGTTAAAGATGTTGATGGTCGGCGGGCTCTTTTGATGATGAATCGCCAATACGGTGAAAACACTCTCAACCCCACCAGCGCCACCCAGCAGATGTCCAGTCATGGACTTGGTCGAATTCACCACAACCTTTTTTGCGTGGTCCCCCAAAGCGGCTTTGATGGCATTGGTTTCGTTGATATCACCCAGCGGCGTGGATGTGCCATGTGCATTCAAGTAATCGACTTGATCGGCAGTCACCTTTGCATTGTTGAGTGCGCTGAGCATGGCACGGCGAGGGCCGTCCATGTTGGGCGCCGTCATATGACCCGCATCGGCACTTAAGCCATAGCCACTTAACTCTGCATAAATTTTGGCGCCGCGTTTTTTGGCGTGTTCGTACTCTTCAAGCACCAATACGCCAGCACCTTCGCCCAAAACGAAGCCATCGCGATCACGGTCCCAAGGACGCGAAGCAGTCGTGGGATCGTCGTTGCGGGTCGACAATGCACGCATCGAGGCAAAGCCTCCAACGCCCAAAGGTGAGATGCAACCTTCGGAACCACCGGCAATCATCACGTCGGCGTCCCCATACTCAATGTGACGACCGGCTTCTCCGATGCTGTGCAAGCCAGTGGTGCAGGCAGTGACCACAGCCAAGTTAGGACCTTTGAAGCCAAAACGCATGGACACATGACCTGAAATCATGTTGATGATGGAAGCCGGCACAAAGAAGGGCGAAATACGCCGTGGGCCTTTAGCCAACAGCTCGTTGTGCATGTCTTCGATGAGGGGCAAGCCACCGATGCCAGAACCGATCACAACCCCAATGCGGGTCGCTTCCTCTTCACTCAAGGCGTCGCCCGTGGGCAAACCAGAGTCTTGCACTGCTTGAATTGCAGCCGCCACACCGTAATGAATGAACTTATCCATGGCACGCGCCTCTTTCGGGGCAATGTACTGGTCAAGATCTAAATCTTTGATTTCACCGGCGAAATGACAATTGATACCAGACGCATCAAAACGTGTGATGGCGCCAATGCCAGATTTACCAGCCAAAATATTGGCCCAGGCGTCAGCCACCGTGTCGCCCTTGGGTGTTGGCGGCTTTGCGGCCATGCGGGCACTTTCTACCCGTAACGACGACCCTAAAACGGCTTCCCGCCCTTGGGACAAAGACCGCGATGGTTTTGTGCTGGGCGAGGGCGCCGGTGTGAT
>CAIMWY010000101.1 GCA_903845315.1 uncultured Burkholderiales bacterium | reverse complement strand
GCAACAAGTCAAACACGGTGAACAACTCTTGCACCACCGCAGGGGCCAAACCTTCAAAGGGCTCGTCCAGCAACAGCAAGCGCACATTGCCCGACAAGGCACGGGCCCCGGCCACCATTTGCTGCTCGCCGCCCGACAAATAATCGGCCGCCACCTGCATGCGCTCACGCAGGCGCGGGAAGTAATGCAAGATTTGTTCTTCGTCCCAGACCACGCCCGACTGGCCGTCGGTGGCGCGCGCCAACCGGCCCAGGCTCAGGTTCTCGGCCACCGTCATGCCCGCAAACAAGCCGCGACCTTGCGGCACATAACCAATGCCCATGCGGGCAATATCGGGAGCCGACATGCCGGCAATGTTTTGACCATCAAAGTCAACGCGTCCGCTCTTAGGTGGCAACAAGCCCACCAAGGCCTTGAGCAAAGTCGACTTGCCCGCACCATTGCGTCCGAGCAAGGCCACGATCTCGCCTTCGTGCACGCGCAAACTGGCGTCGTTCAAGATGTGGCTCTTGCCGTAAAACGCGTTGACCTTGTCAAAGTCCAGCAACAGCGGACGCGTGGTCGACACCGCCACACTGCGACCCGTCACAGGCGGTGTGCCACTGCCGGTGTAGATCTCTTGCACACGTTGGTCGTTGCGCACCTGGTCTGGCGTGCCACTCATCAGCACCTCGCCTTGGTTCATCACCGTCACACGGTGAGAAAAAGCCAGCACGCGGTCAATGTCGTGCTCGACGATCAGCACCGGAATATTGCTGGCGATGGTGGTGACCAAGTTAGACACCCGCTCACGCTCAGCCGCAGCCAAACCCGCCAAAGGTTCGTCCATCAACAAAACCTCAGGTTTAGAACCCAAGGCAATGCCCAAATCGACCAAACGCTGACCGCCATACGACAGCTCGCCGCCCTCCACGCGCTCCATGCCTTGCAGGCCCAAGAACTTCATCAACTCGGCAGTTTCGGTGTGAATCTGCGGGTAGTGGTCAATGTCTCGCCAACAGTTAAACCGTGCAGCATGCCGGGCTTGCAAGGACAGGCGCAGGTTTTCGTAAATCGTCAGTCCTTTGAACAGGTTGGTGATTTGAAAAGAACGCGCCAAACCTTGCTGGCAAATATGATCGGGCGACAAATGTCCCACGGCTTGACCGTGCAAGGTCACGCTGCCGGTGTCGGAGGTGAACAAGCCCGAGACCAAATTAAAGGTGGTGGTTTTGCCCGCACCATTGGGACCAATCAAAGCGTGAATTTGCCCAGCTTCGACCACCAACGAGGTGTCTTTGACGGCTTGAATGCCACCGAATTTTTTACTGATGTGACTGGCCTCCAGCACCGCGCCGTGGTGCGGTTTGGGACGCAAGAACTCAGGCAGGGGTAGGCCCTCAAAGATTTGACGTTTGCTCATCGCCGCCGAGTCTTCGGCGGGTGGTCGCCAGCGTCGCTGCAACTGGCCCCAAATGCCCACCAAGCCGGTGGGCGAAAAGATGATGAAGCCCACAAAGATCAAACCAAACCAAAGCAGCCAGTTGTCGGTGTAGATCGAAAACAACTCGCGAAACAGCAAGAAAAACAGCGCCCCTAATGCAGGCCCCAAAAAGCTGCGCATGCCACCAATCACCACCATGGCCAAAAGCTCGCCCGAAAACGCCACCGTGGTGGACTCGGCCGCAGCCAAACGGTGCAAAAACACCATCAAGGCACCGGCCAAGCCGGTGATGGAGGCAGAGATCACAAAGGCCAACAGCTTGTAGCGGTCAATGTTGTAGCCCTGAAACGTAGCGCGTTGTTCGTTTTCACGAATAGCCACCAAGGTGTGGCCAAACGGTGAACGCACCACACGCTGCATGAGGTAAACCAACACAAAACCAATGCACGCAATGAACACGTAGTAGTTGAGGTGCTCGTCCAAGCTCAAGGGGCCGATGCTGTTGCGCTCAATCCCGCCGAGCCCCCCCTCCCCGCCTGTGAGGCTGGTCCAACGAAACGAAATGGCAAAGGACAAGGCGCACAAGGCCAAGGTCATCAACGAAAAATACACGCCTTTGCGACGCAGCACCAAAAACCCGATGACGCAGGACATGACAGCGG
>CAIMWY010000100.1 GCA_903845315.1 uncultured Burkholderiales bacterium | reverse complement strand
TTCGTAAAACGTATAGACAGCAGACAAACCGTCGCTGAGCATGTCAATGATGGAGATCATTTTGAGCTCACCTAAAGTTCCTTCTTCAAGGCTGGGTTCACGAAACTCAACAAGCCTAGAGTTGACGCGGCTTTGTAGAAGAAACTGTGTGAACTGTTCCACACTGTCTTGATCCATGCCTCCGCCCGCATGCCGATGCTTTTGGTAGCGGACGTACAAAGCATAGTGCTCTGGCGAATAACTCAGATTGAGTACGCGTACTTCAAGATGCCGATGTGCGCGCCAAGCGCGTCGTTGGCTCTTTGTGGCTAAAAACTCTTGTGCTTTGACGCGTAACGGCACACAGGAGCGGCAACCATCACAGTACGGCCTGTATGTAAATAAACCGCTCCGGCGAAACCCTTTTTGAACCAAATCTGAATAGGTGTCGTGCTGAATCAGATGACTTGGTGTTGCTACTTGTGAGCGCGCGGTTCTGTCGGCAATATAGCTACAGGGGTAGGGTGCTGTTGCATAAAACTGCAAAGTTTCAAAAGGCAGCTCCTTGGGATGCGTCAATCTAAACTCCGAATCTGCATGAGTTCTGACCAGTATATCGATCGATATTGCCAATCTACTGGCGATTTAAATCGTTCTTGCGCCACATCTTTGAGAAATTGAGACCTAGAGATTTCTCGTGCGCCCATTGATGCCAAGTGCTTGGTATTTTGTTGGCAGTCAATCCAAAGAATCCCTTGAGATTTTGCAAAAGCCACCAAGGCGGCGAGCGCTATTTTTGACGCGTTAGATTGCAAGCTGAACATGGACTCCCCAAACACGCAATGCCCGATAGAGACGCAATACAAACCTCCCACTAAGCGGTCATTCACCCATGTTTCTACGCTGTGCGCAAAGCCGTGTACGTGCAAATCTTGATAGGCGGAGATCATTTCATCCAAGATCCATGTGCCATTTTGGTCAGACCGCTTAGTCAGAGCGCAATGGCGTATAACTTGATCAAATGCACTATCAAACTTGATGACATGATCAGGTGTCGCTAGGAAAGTAGCGAGGTTTTTTCTCAAAGATCTGTGTAACTTGAATGAGTCGACATGCAGCACCATCCGGGGGTCGGGAGACCACCAAAGCACGGGTTGATCGGCGCTGAACCATGGGAAAATTCCGTGGCTGTAGGCCTCTACCAGACGTTCGACGGATAGCCCACCTCCCGCAGCAACCAAGCCATTCAGTCCAGAGTCGGATTTGATGGCCGTTTCTGGCGCTGGCAAGGGTTCATTTATTTCAAGCCATGAAATTGCAGAGGCGTGTTGAGGCATGGTTCAATGTCTTGGGTAATTGTTTTGAATGACTTTTCTCAGAAATAATAGTTTATTGGTATGTTCATGAGCCACTGATTTAAAAAAACAGTTCCCGAAGATGGGTTCAACTCCATACAATAGACCCCCTTGCGCTACCTTGATATGGTTGAGATTGATACATTCTTTTAGATTTCGGAGCTTTCTATGCAACTGATGTGGGTGTCTGGGCCCACCGCCGCAGTGCGGACCATTTCTATCACGACGCGCAAAGTCTTGGTTGCTGCGTGCGTGTCCGCTTTTTTCTTGGTCTCTTTTGGTGTCTTGCTGCATTTCATTGGCTTTCGAATTGCGATTGAGTTCAGCCCCAGCCTTGCTAGAAGTTTAGGAGGGGTGACCACCGAAGCAGAGCAGCAACGTGTGGAATCAGTTTATCGTGATCGACTTGAGACCTTGCGTCAAAACTTAACAGCTACGGTACAAGAAATCAGGCAACTTGAAGCGCTCAAAAACCGCTTTATGGATATTGCGACGCCGATCAACTTGCGAGACAAGCTCAGCAAGAAAGAAGACGCAAAAGGTGGCCCATGGGTTGCTCCTCGTTTACAAAACAACTCATCACCTTTATTGAGCCGTGATTTATCGCTGGCTTTAGAGGAGTTTTCTCAAGCTGAGGCTGCAGTCAAAAATTTAAGCCAAAGTTGGACAAGCCAACTCAATTGGTTGCATGCTTTGCCAACAGGCATTCC
>CAIMWY010000099.1 GCA_903845315.1 uncultured Burkholderiales bacterium | reverse complement strand
AGTCGGCTCGTTCCTTCAGGCGTCCACCGGTGTGACGGTGACCGATTTGGAGGGTCAATCGTTTTACGATCTCTCGGGCTCCTATGGCGTCAATGTGTTTGGCGTCGATGTTTATAAAAAAACCATGGCTGAAGGCATGGCCAAAACCCAAGAATTAGGTTCGGTGCTGGGTGCCTACCACCCTGTTGTCGTCAGCATTGCGCAACGACTGACAAAGCTGTCTGGCATGGATGAGGTTTCCTTCCACATGTCAGGTACCGAAGCTGTGATGCAAGCTGTTCGTTTGGCCCGCTATCACACCCGTCGCAAAAACATTGTTCGCTTTTGCGGGGCGTATCACGGTTGGTGGGAAGACGTGCAGCCCGGCCCTGGCAACCCCATGCCTCCGCGTGAAACTTTCACCTTGAGTGACATGAGCGAACGCAGCTTAGACGTGTTGCGCACCCGAAAAGACATTGCCTGCGTGTTGATCAACCCTTTGCAAGCCATGCACCCCAACGTGAACGCACCCGGCGACACCACCTTGATAGACAGCAGTCGCAAAGCCGCTTACGACCGTCAAAGCTATACCGAATGGCTGAAACAATTAAGGCAAGTCTGCACTGAACGTGGGATTGTGTTGATTTTTGATGAGGTGTTTTTAGGTTTCAGATTGGCCGCGGGTGGCGCACAAGAATACTTTGGCGTGCGCGCCGACATGGTGACCTATGGCAAGACACTGGGCGGGGGATTCCCTGTCGGGGTGGTGTGCGGAAAAAAACAATGGATGCAGCGCTTTCAAAGCGACCGCCCAGCAGACATTTGCTTTGCACGCGGCACGTTCAAAGAGCACCCTGTCGTCATGGGGGCGATGTCGGCCTTCTTGGATCAATTGGAAACACCTGACGTTCAAGCGATCTACCAAGGTTTGGATGAGCGCTGGAACGCCCGCTGCAAGTTGTTCAACGCGACCATGGCAAAGCATGGTTTGCCGGTGCAAGCAGCCAATATGTCGAGTGTATGGACCATTTTTTACACGCATCCCAGCCGATACAACTGGATGCTTCAGTACTACCTCAGGCTTGAAGGCTTGGCCTTGAGTTGGGTGGGAACAGGCCGCTTGATCTTTAGTCTGAACTACAGCGATGCAGACTTTGAGGCCGTGCTCCAAAGGTTCGTCAAAGCTTCTGAGCAGATGAAGAACGATGGATGGTGGTGGCATACCCCGGAGTTAACGAACAAAAGCATTCGACGCAGCATTTTGAAAGAAACATTTTTCCGCTAAACGCTAAAGGCGTTCTGGCTGAACACCAGAACGCCTTTTAGGAAAACTCAGATCAGTGACTTGTATTCAAAAAATTTTGATCAAAGCGCTGACCTCTTAACAATTGGTAAGGAGCCTTGTGGTAGAGATAAATGTCATGAAAGGGATCGGTCAAGATCTTGGTCATCCACACCAAGCCGGTTTGAACGTCTTTGATGAAACACAGGTGAATCGTGCGAAACAACAAACCTCCCACACCTAAGAACAACCACGAGTAGCCCACGGCATGTAGGAACTCCATCAGGTTTTCATAAGTTGGAATCACGTCAAATTGACCTGGAAAATAGTAAATCACCAAAGGCAACAACATCCAAATACCGAGCAACACAACTTTGCGGCGTAAGTTGTAGCCAACCTTGATTTCTTCTTTGAACTCATTGCTCGCATCGTTCACATGGTCGTAGCCAAGGGGCTCGAAGAAAAAGTGTCCCGATTGACGGGCAATCATGGAAACCATCCAAGCCAGCAAAGCGGCCCATGCGGGGTCCACCAGAAGCAAGCCATAGGAAATCAAAAAACAAATTGCACTGAGCAAGTGCAAGGACTGGTTGATGCGGCAATGGTGGTAGTAGCGATGATCATCCCAGCGTTGAATTCGCAATGCTTCGAAAAAGGTCGTCATGTGTTTCCCTTACGTTGTTCTAAACGTTTCAATCATGTGCTTGTCATGTTAAAAATTAATGACAACCCTAAAACAAATCAATGAAATAAAACAAATCTTCAATTTGTCATACAGCTGTTACATCAAAACGCGACCATTGTGTTTATGGACACCTCAAGCATTGCCCCAATTACTGTCGAACATTTCGAACCTGAGCAAAAGTTCTTAAGGATTGCCGTTGTGACTGAGACATGGCCGCCTGAAGTGAATGGTGTTGCAGTGACTCTTTCAAAGTTGATCCATCACTTAGGCAAGCGTCAGCACTCGATTCAACTGATACGCCCAAGGCAAAACAAAAACGATGCGGGGGTGGAAGAGGCCGGCTGGACAGAGTTGCTGTTGCGTGGTTTGCCAATACCCAACTATCCGCAACTCAAAGTGGGCTTACCTAGAAAAAATGCATTGATCAAAGCTTGGAGCACACGTCGTCCTGACTTGGTTCATATTGCAACCGAAGGCCCATTGAGTTGGTCAGCATTGCAAGCTGCCCATGTGTTGCGTTTGCCGGTGACATCGGACTTTCGCACCAATTTCCACAGCTACTGCCAACACTATGGCGTGGGCTGGTTGACCAAGCCCATCATGGCTTACTTGCGAAAATTTCACAACCGCACTGCTTTCACCATGGTACCGACGCAATCCATGAAGTACCAACTTGAATCCATGGGTTTTAAAAATTTGAAGGTGGTCGCTCGCGGGGTGGACGCACAACTGTTCAACCCAGAACAACGCAGTGAAGCACTGAGACAGAGCTGGAATGTCAAGCCTGAGACCATCGTCTTACTCTCTGTCGGTCGCTTGGCTGCAGAAAAAAACTTAGAACTCGTGGTGAAAACCTACCACGACCTCAAGGCCGCTGGTCGGGATGTACGCATGGTGTTCGCAGGTGATGGGCCCATGCGCGCAGCAACTGAGGCCAAGTGTCCCGACGCCTTGTTTGTGGGTATGTGCACGCAACAGCAACTGTCAGTTTTGTATGCGAGCGCAGATCTCTTACTTTTTACAAGCCTGACCGAAACCTTTGGCAACGTCACGCTCGAGTCACTCGCTTGCGGCACCCCCGTGTTGGCATTTGATTGTGCGGCCGCAGGTGAATTCATCACACACGCCAAAAATGGATGGCT
>CAIMWY010000098.1 GCA_903845315.1 uncultured Burkholderiales bacterium | reverse complement strand
TCGATGATGCCGGCGTAGTCGGTGGCATAAAAGCCATTGACTTTAACGCCCACGGACTTGGTCATGTCTTCTAAAAATGGCTCCCACATTTGCTTGAGTGCACCTGCCTTTTCGGTTGCAATGATGCCAAAGTTAAGCTCTTTAACGTCGGCAGCTGAAGCAATGCTTGCAACGCCAAGCGCCAAGGCTGTGAGCAGGGTCTTCATGTTTTTGATCATGTCAATTCCTTTGAAAGTGAAGGGTAAATAAGTGAGTCAAACGGTGGCTGTTTCAGGAAATGGTTCTTTTGAACCGTGAGAGGTAAAGAGCTCCTGTGCGCTGCTCCCATACAGCTCGGCGAGCAGCTGTGGTGTCAATGCAGAGGAAGGACCGTCGTACACCACACGGCCAGAATTGAGTGCAATCGTGCGTGGGCAATAGCGCACGGCAAACTCCACCTGGTGCAACGAAACCAGCACCGTGCACTGGTGCTCTTGATTCATTTTTTTGAGCAACTCCATCACCTTGCGCGAAGACTCTGGGTCCAGCGATGCGATGGGCTCATCCGCCAAGATCAGCCGAGCACCTTGCACCAAGCAGCGTGCCAGCGCAGCGCGCTGTTGCTGTCCGCCTGAGAGTGTGGAGGCCCGTTGCCAAGCTGTTTGTTCAATGCCGACTGATGCCAAGGCCTCTAAGGCTTTTTGGCGTTGTTCCACGCTGAAGCGCATGAACAAACTACGCCACCATGGCGTTTGGTACAGCTGCCCGATCAATACGTTGGTGATGACAGGCAGGCGATTGACCAGGTTGAACTGCTGAAACACAAAGCCAACGCGACTGCGAACCTGTCGAAAGTCAGGCATAAGCTTGCCACCGGCTTGAACTGTCTGGCCCAACACATCAATCTCACCGCTGTCAGATGTTAAAAATCCTGGCAGATGGCGCAACAAGGTAGATTTTCCGGAGCCTGAGGCGCCAAGCAAGGCCACCATCTCGCCATCACGAATTTGCAGCGATACCTTGTCTAGGGCCTGACAATTGGCAAAAGTCTTGCTGAGTTCGCGGGTGACTAACGCATAGGACATCACTTTTTACACTGTCATCTAATTGCAATGAGCTCAGCTTAAAGTTCAAATATGGCAGATTGTTGACAATCTACGATTTCTAAAAAAAATGACTGGTATTCAATCCGGATTAGAAAAAAATGACATACGCGAACACCTTGGATGTACTTAAACGCCATTCCCTGCCTTCTTTAGTACAAGATGAACTTGAGCGCATGCTTCGAATGGGAACTTTTTCACCCGGTGATCCTTTAAGAGAAACCTCACTGGCTCTACAACTCGGTGTCTCACGTGGTCCGATTCGTGAAGCCTTTAGATCGATGGAAGAAAAAGGGCTGGTAAGGGTTGAGAAGAACCGTGGTGTATTTGTGCGCAGCATCACCCAACAAGAGGCTGATGACATTTTTGAAGTCAGAACGGCACTTGAAAAACTCATCATTTCGCGTCTTGCTAAGTCGCCAGAGTGTTTGAACGACTCAGGCTTGTCCGAGTTGTTGAGCAAAGCCGACAAACTGGCAGCCAAGTCAGACTTTGCGGGGTGTCACAGGCTGAATGTTCAATTCCATGAGCGACTCGCTGAGTTGTCGGGCAACGTTACTTTGCTGCAAACCTATCGCCGACTGGTCAATGAGTTGTCTCTTTTTCGCCAGCAGGCGCATGCAAGCTCGCCTGACCCCTCCAGTCTGCGACAGTCTGTGCTGGATCATCGAGAACTTTTCGAGGCTTTGTTGATGGGCGACAAACGCCGCGCCTTGCGAGTGCTCAAACGTCACGTCGACGAAAGTCGCATTAGATTGAAAAAAATCTTGTCACAACCCACGGAAATAGTCCTATGAAATTTCACTCTGAAGCCATGCGCATTGGGGGCCAACGCGTCAGTCGTGATCGCTCTATAGAAATACAAAACCCCTACACCGCTGAATGCATCGGCACGGTCCCAAAGGCTAATCTCGATGATGTGCGACACGCCTTTGACGTAGCCCAGGCTTATCGATCACGCCTGAGCCGCTACCAGCGTTCGCAAATTCTGCACAAGGCCGCTGAGTTGGTGATGGCGCAAGCTGAGCAGATCAGTGATCTGATCACCTTAGAGTCTGGCCTGTGTAAAAAAGACAGTTTGTATGAAGCGGGTCGTGTTCGCGACGTGTTGGTCTTTGGTGCCAACGCAGCCCTTCAAGATGATGGACAGATCTTTTCGTGCGACATCACGCCACATGGGCGACAACGCAGGGTCTATACCCAACGCGATCCATTGCTTGGGGTGATCAGTGCCATCACGCCCTTTAACCATCCGATGAACCAAGTGGCGCATAAGGTGGTCCCAGCGATCGCGACCAACAACCGCATGGTGCTCAAGCCCTCTGAAAAGGTACCCCTTTCCGCGCTGATGTTTGCCGACATCCTTTACGAAGCCGGTTTGCCGCCCCCTATGTTTCAGGTGGTCACTGGGGACCCAGCCGAGATCGCAAACGAGTTGCTGACCCACCCAAGCATTGACTTGGTCACCTTTACCGGTGGCGCTGCGATTGGCAAACACATCGCGCGTACAGCAGGCTATCGCCGCATGGTGCTCGAACTCGGTGGCAACGACCCGATCATCGTGATGGACGACGCCGATCTCGATGAAGCCGCCAACCTTGCTGCTTCAGGCTCCTACAAAAACTCGGGGCAACGTTGCACCGCTATCAAACGAATCCTGGTGCACGACTCGGTCGCTGATCACTTTGTTGCAAAACTGGTTGAAAAAACCCGCTCATGGCGCTTTGGCGATCCTGCTCATCCTGACATGGACATGGGCACCGTGATTGACGAACAAGCCGCTCGGCTGTTCGAGTCGCGTGTTAATGAGGCCATGGCACAAGGCGCACAACTTCTGGTGGGCAATGAACGTGTCGGTGCCTTGTATTCGCCGACTGTGCTTGACCATGTAACAGCTGACATGACTTTGGTACGTGATGAAACATTTGGTCCTGTTTCGCCGGTCATGAGGTTTCATGACCTAGAAGATGCCATTGGTGTTGTCAATTCAACGGCCTATGGCTTGTCATCTGCTGTATGTACCAATCGCCTAGATGTCATCACGCGGTTGGTCAATGAATTGCATGTGGGTAGTGTCAACGTGCGCGAAGTTCCCGGCTATCGGCTGGAGCTCACGCCGTTTGGGGGCATCAAAGATTCTGGCCTTGGCTACAAAGAAGGTGTCCTTGAAGCCATGAAAAGCTTCACGAATGTCAAAACCTATTCACTGCCCTGGCCCACCTGATGCCAGCACTTGTTGCGGGGCTGATCCTGCTTTCTGCTTTGATGCATGCCGGTTGGAACTTTCTTGTCAAACGTGGACGAGATGGGCAACTCGACACCGTTGGTTTTTCGCTGGGTTGCAGCCTGATCGCAGCTTGTCTGTTGCCCTTTGTGGGGCTGCCACATGCTGATTGCTATCCTTGGCTTGCGGCGACGCTGGTGGTGCATGTGGCGTACTTTTTGTCGTTGGCAGAAGCTTATCGCTATGCAGACTTGTCGATCGCCTATCCTCTCATGCGGGGTACGGCCCCCTTGCTGGTTGCTTTGGCGGCGCCATTTTTGGGAGAAGCGTTATCGCCTGTCCAAGCCGTCGGCGTGGGAATGATTGGTTTGGGTATTGGATTGCCTGCTTGGATTGGAAAGCCTTGGCATACTGTCAACCGTCGGGGTTTATTTTTTTGCTTATTCAATGCAGCAGTCATCGCTTTGTACACCTTGCTCGATGGCATTGGCGTGCGATTGTCGGGTCACGCGGTGTCCTACACCTTGTGGCTATTTTTGTTTAATTCATGGGGCATCTTGGCGGTCATTGTGTGGCGAAGAAGTTTGTCAGAAGTGACACAACATGTGCGTCAAGGTTGGCGCATTGCAACCCTTGGGGCAGCGATGAGTATGGCTTCTTACGGCATCGTTTTGTGGGCCATGACGCAAACCTCTATACCAGCCGTTGCGGCATTGCGTGAAATATCGGTGATCTTTGCCGCGCTGTTGGGCACTTGGTTTCTGAAAGAGCAGATGGGCGTTTGGCGCATTCTGGGTGCGACGTTCGTCGGCTTGGGCGCTGCAACCATCCGTTGGGGCTAAACCATATGCCCATTCATTTGGACTCTACAGACGTGCTGTATTTGCGAAGTTTGCTCGCAGAGGCCCGACAGGCTTGGCCAAGCGAATGGCAAGCTTGGTATTTGCGAGGCATTCAAGAACCGCTTGGCTTGATGTGCTTGGAACGCGCGCAGTATTTGTCAAGCGCCATGCCCCAGCATATGCCCTTGGTTCAAGTCGCGCAGGGTTGGGTTTGGCATGCCGATAATTTCACGGCGGGTGAACGAAGCCAAGTTCTTCAAGGTATTTCACAAGCATTGAAAGGCAAAGGACAAATCACTGGATGGCGTAACGAAACCTACGCGTGTTGGGGCTGGATAGATAGCGCTTGGCCTTACACACGACCAGAATTATTTCGTCTAGAGCGTGCCGCTTTTAGGTACTTTGGCCTCAGAAGCCATGCCGCCCATGTGCATGGACTCATGCCGGATGCTCGGATGTGGTGTGGCCGTCGTGCCCTCCACAAATCCACCGATCCTGGTCTGCTTGACAATCTCGCCGCGGGTGGCTTGCCTGCTGGCGAGCAACCCATGCAGTGTGCTGTGCGTGAGGTATTTGAGGAGGCAGGTCTAGAGCAATGTATGAATGATTTTTTACCTCAAACGAGTGAAGTACTCACCGAGCGGAAAGTGGCCGAAGGCTGGCACAGCGAACGGCTCTTTGTGTACAACTTGCAGATGACTCAAGATCAACGCCCAAACAATCTTGATGGTGAAGTGTCTGAGTTTCTTTGTCTGAGTCTGACTGAGGTGATCCAACGCATGAAGGCAAATGAATTCACGCCCGATGCCGCATTTGCGATTGCTAAGACTTTTTTGCAGGACTAAATAAGCTGTGGGTCATTCGTAATGAAACTTACTTCTTGCTCCCATATGATTGTCACATGATTGAAAAAGATAAAAGCGTTGTCAGTGGTGATGGGCTTCGATACAAGATGCGCGTATCAGGATCTCCCTTTGACTCTGGTGGCCATCGGGGTTCTATGAGCTGCATCAAGTGTGGTTTACACAAATCGAGGGCATTGGGATCATTTCGACAAGTAGTCGGTAAAAGTACATTCTTTTGCGCTGACTGCAGCATCAAAAAATAGTCAGTAAAAACTAGTTCATGTAATTTTCATGAGAAAGCCATGAAGCTGTTGCCAGCCAACTGAATTCAAAAAATAAAATTTTCTAGAGTTTTAAAATTTTTGAGGTGCAATAATTTCAATAAGTTGTAAACTTAAAGGAAACTGCCATGCGTGCTATCAAAAAAGCAAGAAAACTGATCGAAAAAAATCCAAGTTCAGAAACAGCAACAGCCCTTTCGAAGCTGATTTTGGCTTTGGAAACAGGCAATGAATTTTCATTCCATCCCATCTATGAGCTTTCCATGAACGACTTTGATTTAGCCATCGAAGTCATCAAAGATTGGCGACTGGATCGCTATTACGAAGGAAAAGTCAAAGCCATCGATGTTGCCTTGCAAGCAAGTGAGATCAAATAATAAAGGCTCTTAGGAGTCTTTTTTTATGGGTTCATTGAAGTAGAGATTTAGGTAATGAGTTTTCCAGATTCTTCAAAGAAGGGGTAGGGCCCGTCAAAGCTGCCTGTATGGGCATGGTGCGTGACCAAGTTTGTGCCGTTCCACCAATGCAACAAATATCCAGGAGGCTCCATGCTGAACATCGCCGGTGCATCAGGGGCAATGTCGAGTTGCACGGTGTGTGCCGTGCTGTGTGCCGTCATGACAGCGCGTCCTGCGACATGACTTCTGATGTTGCGGTGCAAATGCCCGCAGATGATCAACTCAATATTGTCATGCTGGCGCACCAAGTCGACAAAAGCCTCTTTACCCGTCAAGCCTATGTCGTCCATGTGCCCAATGCCTGTGACAAAGGGTGGATGATGCATCATCACCAAAGTGGGCGTGTGTTGATCTTGCGCCAATACAGATTCAAACCAATCTAGGCGTTCTTGGCAAAGCAAGCCGCCACTTTGACCTAACTCGACCGTGTCTAAACCAATGATGCGAATGGGCCAATTGGGTTCTTGATGGCAAAACTGCCAAAACCCTGTACTTGGCTTGGTCAGCAGATCCGTGAATGCGTGTTGCATGGCCTGACGGGCATCGTGGTTGCCCGGTACAAGAAGCATGGGGTACGTCAAGGGCGCCAAAATCTCTTTCAAGTGCTCGTACTCATCCGGTTGTCCTTGATCGACCAAGTCCCCCGTGATCAGCAAAAGATCGGGTTGTTGGGGCAGCGTTTGAACATGCGCCACGGCAGCCTTGAGCATGGCGGCCGTGTCAACATTGTTGTAGGCCAAGCGTCCTTTGGGTTTGATATGGGTGTCACTGAATTGCGCACTCAACATCTGTATCTCCAGTTAAAAAGCCCCACATCCATCGATGTGAGGCTTGCTTAAACACTTCTATTTATTCCATCAAATCTTCTGTGGCTTTGATGAGTTCAGGTAACGCTGCCTCGGGTGTTTTTTCACCACGCATGACGGCACCCACCACATCACGCTGTGCGCGCCAAATACGAACTGATTGCCCGCCTGGGTAGCCCGCCCATGGCAACGACTTGTCAATTTGCGTGGTGGCTGTTCGGA
>CAIMWY010000097.1 GCA_903845315.1 uncultured Burkholderiales bacterium | reverse complement strand
GTGTGCCCAGCGGTCTCGGTAAGCGTCCTCCCAAGTTCGATCTTCTCCAAGGATCACGCCGTGGCCACCCGAAAAATGTTCTTTGGGATTTGAAAAGTAATTCAATCGATCTAGAAAATGACTCATTTTTTTCTCCAATTTAACAGGGCGATCAACACCCAAAATCAAATAATTCAGGGGTTACGGATCGCAGCGCCTGCATGCAGGTAAAACCACCAATTCAGTACCAGACACAAGGCATAAAAAACCGCAAATCCGTACATGGCGATCTCAGGCGTACCCATCTTTATCTGCTGCCCAATCACGACAGGTGCGATGAACGCGCCGTAAGCGGCTATCGCGGAGGTCCAACCCAGCACAGGACCGGCCTGCTGTCGATCAAAAATGACGGCGATGGTGCGAAACGTGGAGCCATTGCCAATACCACTGGCTGTGAACAGCAATACAAACAGCAACATAAAGGACTGAAAGTACTGCTCTGGCGTCGCTGATTGATAGGCCAGCCACATCACATAACCGACGCTGCCAGACGCCACCACCATCACCGCCGAAATCACCTGGGTGACGATGGAACCGCCGGTTTTGTCGGACAACCAACCACCGATGGGGCGCACCAATGCACCCACAAAGGGACCGATCCAAGCGTAAGTCAGGGCAGAAGGTGCGTTGGGATTTTTTAGGGTGTGTTGCAACACTCCGGTGGTATCGGGTATGTGGCTAATACCAAAGATCACGGTGATCGAAAGCGGTAGAGCCATTGAAAACCCAATGAAACTGCCAAAAGTGACGATGTAGAGCAGCGTCATCGACCAGGTGTGTTTGTTTTTAAAAATTAAAAACTGAGCATCAATGTTGTCTTTCATCGTGCCAAAAGCCGTGAGCTTCATCACCAGCAGGGTGCTCACGATGATCAGCGGCATGGCCAACCACATATTGAGAAGACCCAAACCACTGGGTGCGGGAAGGTACAAGTACAAGCCCACACCGGCGGGAACAAAAGACAAGCTGTAGAGCCAAATGATTTTGAGAAATGCTGAGACCGTGCTGCCCATATTGGGTGACACAGTGGTCAGGTTGTTCATGCCATAAAAGCACAGAACCGACAAAGGGATCAGCGAGAGAACCCAAGCAAAACCAGCGTTTTGCACCCAAGTGGGTGTACCCGCTGCAATCTTGCCCAAAATCCAACCACTGTCTTTGACCAGAGCCATGGAGTCACCGCCCAGACCGCCAAACAAACTCACGGTCATCACCAAGGGAATTACGATCTGCATGGTGGTGACACCAAAATTTCCTAAGCCAGCATTCAGTCCCAGCGCGGTGCCCTGCAAACGCTTTGGAAAAAAAGTGCCAATGTTGGACATTGAACTCGCGAAGTTCCCCCCACCAACACCTGACCACAAAGCCATGAGTTGAAAAGTCCACAAAGGCCATTCGGGATGTTGCAGCACCACACCAGTGCCTAACGCAGGCGCGAGCAACATGGCGGTGGTCAAAAAGATCGTGTTGCGTCCACCCGAAAGACGGATCAAAAAAGAAGCCGGAATACGCATGGTGGCCCCGGCCAAACCGGCAATCGCCGTCAAGCTGAAAAGTTCGACCTGACTGAATGGAAATCCCAGGTTGAGCATCTGCACCGTGATGATTCCCCACATGCCCCAGACTGCGAATCCACAAAGCAGTGCAGGCACAGAAATCCAAAGATTACGGTACGCAATGCGTTTGCCGGTGTTCTCCCAAAATTGCTCGTCTTCGGGTCGCCAATCGGTGATGTCCGTACCCTTTTGGGCCTTGATGTGTTGGCTTGTATTCATATCAATCCTTGATAAATGAAGGCTTAGTTGTAGCGAGACACGGTCTCTGGATGGGCACGACCCATGACGTTTGTATTACGAACTTCCGTCCAGTACATCCAGATGAGAGACACCCAGACCACGCCATACATCAACATAAATGCACTGCTACGAATGCCCGTCAGATCCACCATGGCGCCAAACAAAATAGGAAGAACAAATCCTCCTAAGCCACCGGCTAGACCAACAACGCCACTGATGGCTCCGATGTTGTGCGGATACTCGTCTGCGATGTACTTAAAAACGCTGGCCTTGCCAAATGCGAATGCAATGCCTAGGATGAACATCAAGACCGTGAATGTGTAGACATTCAGCCCCAATACAAATGTCTGAGGTCCAGTCACCGTAGAAATCGTGAATTCAGTTTGCGGATAGGACAGCAAAAACAAGCAAATCCAGCTCACCCACAGTACCGACCATGTGACCTGATGGGCGCCGTATTTGTCGCTCAAAATGCCTCCAAAAGCACGCAGCACGCCACCAGGTAAGGAAAAACATGCAGCCAGAAGCGCGGCAACACGGATATCCAAACGGTATTCACCGATGTAGTACTGCACCATCCACAAGGCCAGCGCCACGTATCCGCCAAAGACGATGCTGTAGTACTGACAGTACTTGAGCACAGTGGGGTCGTTGAGCGTTTTGAGCTGGTCTTTGAGCGACGCGCGATTTGTTACAAGGTGCGAAGAATCGCTGTGACTGAAAAACCAAAACAACACAACGGCCACAGCCATGATGGCTGCGTAGACTTGGGGGACCATGGTCCAACCAAAAGCCACCAAAATCACTGGGGCGACAAACTTGTTAACGGCCGAGCCTGAGTTACCTGCGCCGTACACACCCATTGCCATGCCTTGTTGCTTTTTAGGAAACCAACGCGCCACATAAGGTGTACCAACCGAGAACGAACCGCCTGCCAAACCGACGAAAAGTCCAATCACCAAAAACTGCCAATAAGTGGTGGCATAAGACATCAACCAAATGGCTGGAATGGTGACGACCATCAACAAAGCCATCACGATACGACCACCATAGCGATCGGTCCAAATGCCCAATGGAACTCGCACCAACGACCCCGTCAGCACAGGCATAGCCATCAACAAACCAAATTGGGTGGCGTTAAGGTCGAGCATTTTTTTGATCGGTATCCCAATCACGCCAAACATCATCCACACCATGAAGCAGACAGTAAATGCCAAGGTACTCACGATCAAAACCGACCACGCCTTACGTTGCTGTATCAATTCACTGGCCATTTGTATCCTCCAAACTCTTGCATCGAGTGTGGTTGTTAGGCTCAGTGTTGGGTATCCAACTGAAGGTCAGTTTGCAAAAAGCAAAAGGAGGATGAAGCTATCGCGCTCATCCTCCTTAAGCAGTATTCGAAAGGAAGGGTGTCAACTCATCGAATGGGTTGCGGCAAAAACCGCAATTTGCACACGAGAGCTCAGATCTAGCTTCTTGAAAATGTGTTGGATGTGAATCTTCACAGTGGTCTCTGCAATATCGAGTTTGCGGGCTATCTGTTTATTGCTGAGGCTCTTGGCAATTAACAAAAATATGTCTTTTTCCCGAGGAGAGAGTTTGTCGATCAATAGCTTTGCAGTTGCGCTACTGGAGTGCCTCATGTGCCCAGTTTCGGTTTGCGAGTCGGTTGGGTGACGCAGCGTGAAGACCAGTTTATTCAACATGGTCGGACTGATGACCGAGTGACCTTCATGCACTTTGACCAAGGCATCGCACAACTGGTCTGATTCAGATGTTTTAAGCAAATACCCATCGGCACCACTTTGCAAGGCTGTGGACAGGTCCTCCTCATCCTCACTCACAGTGAGCATCAAAATGCGTAGTTTTGAACAAGCGGATTTGAGCGATCCTATGGCATCAACACCTTTGACGCCAGGCAAATGATTGTCCAGCAACAAGAGATCAGGTTGGACACTATGCAGTTGGCGCAAGGCTTCACCAATATCACCCGCTTCGCCCACGATTTCAAAGCGATCATCTTGTGATAGCAAAGCAATCAGACCTCGGCGAAACAAGGGATGGTCATCGACCACAAAGAGTTGGATGGATGCATTCTTCATGGTCATGACAACGAAACTGTTGGCAGTCCTCTGGTTCGGATGGAGTGCGATACAGGCACGACAAGTGTCACCGTGGTTCCCCGGCCAACTGCAGAGCTGACCTCTACTTTGGCTCCAATTTGATGGGCGCGCTCTTGCATGATTTTTAAGCCGATCATGAGTTCGCTTCGATTGTTTTGACAATCAAATCCAACACCATCGTCGCGTACCAAAAATCGCCATGGATCGCCTTTGTGAATTTCAATTACGACAGAATGGGCTTGGGCATGCTTGCGAATATTGGACAAAGCTTCTTGCAAAACATGCAGCACGTGAATCTGCACATCTTGTGGCAATGGCAATCCTTCACCCGTTGCATGGCGTCTGACTTGAAGACCCGTTTGATGTTGAAATTTTTGTAAGGTTTCTTGCACAGCACGGTCAATGTCATCCGCCTGCGTACGGGTTCGAAAATGCAACAAAAGTTCTCGCACATCCGCAATACTTTCTTTCAAGCCACTGTCGAGTTCATTCAAAGCCAAGTCCGTGCTGTCGCTATTTTTTTTGGTGATCGCGGATCGCAGCAACTGCACCTGAATTTTGAGAAATGCCAGAGACTGCGCAATAGAGTCGTGCAACTCACGGGCAAGCAATGATCGCTCCCCAGCAATTGCAGCCTCGCGATCAAGCACCACGGCACGCATGCCCTCCACAGCGGTGGCCAAGTGGCTGGCGAGCGTATCCATCAGCTCAAACTCCTCGGCGGCCAAACTGATCTGACTTTTATAGAACAAATCAATCTCGCCCAACACCTTGTTCTGCATTCGAACGGGCACTGAAATAAGGCTTTCATAGCCAATGCGAGCACAGTGCTGAAGAGGTGCGATGTCGCTGCTCATGATGGGTATCACCCGGGTGCGAGCATCCGACTTGGGGTTGCCGCAGGCACACGCACCAGCCATCAAACACTTTTCTTCATCTTTCATGATCTGTGGGAATTCGTCAGATGCAAGCAGCAAGAATTTGGAAGCATCCTCGCCCGACCACCTCAAAGCGATGGCGTCGGCTTTCATCAGCTTGCGCACACGTTGGGCAAAACCTTGGGTTAAATCGCTGAGCTCGTTAGCCTGGGCTAAAAATGCACTCACTCCATAGAGTCCTTCTAGTCGTTGTTTTTGTGCCGCGATACGCTGAGTTTTAGCCGCCACCTGAGCTTCAAGGTTGCCATACAAGGATTGCAATGTCGCGGCCATGCGGTTAAAGCCAGAAGCAACTTGCCCAAATTCATCATTGGACGCCACATCAACACG
>CAIMWY010000096.1 GCA_903845315.1 uncultured Burkholderiales bacterium | reverse complement strand
GCTCAAGTCGTTGTTGAGCAAAATGGTGCAGGGATCAAAGTCCTTGAGGCCCAGGCGCAGCTTGCTGCGAATCACCGGCTCGAGCGTGACGCTGTCGCCATTGGGTAAGTCAATGGTGGTGTTTTCCTTGATCTCAGGATTGATCGAGCCGATGCGCACGTTCAAGCCGGCCATGTAGAAAATCCGCTGCAACTGCGCCACATTCGACAAATAAAACATGTTGCGGGTGTGGTTCTCGGGAATCACCAGCAAGTTGCGCGCTTCAGGACAGATTTTTTCAATCGCGGCCATGGCCGCCTGCACGGCCAAAGGCAGCATTTCAGGCGTGAGGTTGTTCCAGCCACCGGGGTAGAGGTTGGTGTCGACGGGCGCGAGCTTGAAACCCGCGTTGCGAATGTCGACCGAGCTGTAAAACGGGGGCGTGTGCTCCATCCACTCGAGTCGAAACCAGCGCTCAATGGCAGGCATGGAGTCGAGAATACGTTGCTCGAGTTCGTTGATGGGGCCGGTCAAAGCCGTGATGAGGTGGGGAACCATGGTGTCCTTTTAGTGGGGGGCAATTCTAGGACCTTGGGTCTTAAGTTTGAGCATCCATCCAAGCGCTGTCGTGGCGCTGACTCAAACGCGGATTTCACCCTGCCCCAACACCACATACTTCAGCGAGGTCAGACCTTCAATGCCCACGGGGCCGCGGGCATGAAATTTATCAGTCGAAATGCCTATTTCGGCGCCTAAACCGTATTCAAAACCATCTGCGAAGCGGGTGCTGGCGTTGACCATGACGCTGGACGAATCGACCTCGCGCAAGAAGCGCTGGGCATGCATGTGGTCACGCGTGAGGATGGCCTCGGTGTGGTGGCTGCCGTAATGGTTGATGTGATCAATGGCCGCATCCAGCCCATCGACCACTTTGATGCTGACGATGGGCCCAAGGTATTCCTCAAACCAATCTTGCTCGGTGGCGTCTTTGAGTTGCGCACCTTCAATGCTTGCCAAAAAAGCTTTGGCTAGAGGGCAACAACGCATTTCAACGCCTTTGGCTGCAAAGATGGCGCCAATACGGGGCAAGAACGCTCCGGCCACACCACGTGCTACCAGCAAACTTTCGCTGGCGTTGCAGGGGCTGTATTTTTGGGTTTTGGCGTTGTCGGCCACATTGACCGCCATGTCGATGTCGCAGGGGTCATCCACGTAAGTATGACAGTTGCCATCGAGGTGCTTGATGACAGGCACCTTGGCGTCGCGGCTGATGCGCTCGATCAAGCCTTTGCCGCCACGCGGAATGATCACGTCGACAAACTGCGGCATGGCAATCAAATGCCCCACCGCTTCGCGGTCGGTGGTGGGCACCAGTTGCACGGCCTGTGCCGGCAAACCGGCGCTTACCAAGGCTTGTTGCACCAACAAGGCCAGGGCTTTGTTGGACTCGATGGCTTCTGAGCCGCCACGCAAGATGCACGCATTGCCACTCTTGATGGCCAAGGACGCCGCCTCGATGGTGACGTTGGGGCGGCTCTCGAAAATCATGCCGAACACGCCGATGGGCACGCGCATTTGCCCCACGCGGATGCCGCTGGGTTGCTGCTTCATCCCAATGATTTCACCAATCACATCGGGCATATTGGCGAGTTGCTCACAGCCCTGCGCGCAGGTCTCCAGCACCTTGGGGCTGAGCTTGAGGCGGTCCACCATGGGTTCGTCCAAGCCCGCAGCCGTGGCACGCGCAATGTCTTTGGCGTTGTCACCTTGCAAAGCATCGACGTTGGAACGCAACAAAGCGGCCAAGTGGCGCAGGGCGTGGCTTTTCGATGCGGCCGAGGCTTTGGCCATCTGTGCCGAGGCCATTTTGGCCTGGGCACCCAGCAATTGCATGTGCTCGGCAAGGGGGTGTGAAGTCATCGGGCTATTTTCCCTCAAGCGGGGCGTGTCATGCAGGCGCGGCATAAGCGCATGGACAAACGCTGCAAGGCTTGCCAGTTGTCGGTGGGCCATTCGGGCACTTTGAGGCCTTTGACAATACCGTCGACCTGATGGGCCGATTGCAAGAGCTTGTCGAGCATGCCCACACTCAAGCGTGGCAAGACGCGCTCAAACAAACGCTCACGCGGACCCCAAATGCGCTGCTCGCGCAACACCATGGGCAAGGCTTTGCCTGAAGCCACGGCATCTTTGACGCGCTTCAAGGCGCGGATTTCTTCGGCCAAGGTGTAGTGGACCAGCACCTCGGCCTCGCCCTCGGCTTTCAAGCCGTCGAGCATGCGTTGTACGCGCAAGGGCTGGCCACTGAGCACGGCTTGTGAGAGCTTGAACACGTCGTAGCGCGCCACATTGAGCACCGCACGCTCCACCTGTTCCAGGCTGAGTTCACCCTCGGGGTAGAGCAGCCCGAGCTTTTGAATTTCTTGGTGCGCTGCCAGCAAGTTGCCTTCTACCCGGTCGGCAAAAAACTGCAAGGTGTGTTGCCCGGCTTCACCTTCGGTCACGCGCTGTTGTTGCGCACCCAAACGTTGGGCAATCCACATGGGCAAGGCAAGACGCTCGACCGGGTCGATCTGCACGCTGATGCCGTTGTTCTCCAATGCAGCAAACCAAGCCGTGCTCTTGGTTTGCTTGTCCAGGCGCGGCAACAACACGACAGTCAAGGTGCTGTCATTGCCCAGTGCAGATTGGGCGATTTGTTGCAAGGCCACGCTGCCTTCTTTGCCGGGCTTGCCCGAGGGAATGCGAATTTCAATGATTTGCTTGTCGGCAAACAAGCTCATGGCGCCAGCAGCGGCCAGAACCTCACCCCAATCAAAGTGAGCGCCGGCCACGGTGTACACGCTGCGCTCGGTATAGCCTTGACGACGCGCGTTGTGTCGAAGCTCGTCCATCGCCTCTTGCTGCAACAAGGGCTCATCACCATGCAAGGTGTAGAGGCTGCGCAACCCTTTGCTGGCGTGTGCCTGCAAATGCTGCGAGAGTTGGTTCGCCGAGACTTGCATGAGCCGTTCAGCGTTGTTGCAGCGTCGACAAGCGTCGTTGGATTTGCTGGACCAAGTCGTTTTCCATGTCGCTGTAGAGCAGGCCTTCTTCAGACTCTTTGAACAGCGCGCCGGTTTCGTTGAAGTTGATGTCGCGGTTGAGTTGAATTTCTGTTTCAGGAATCAGCTCTTTACCCTCTTGGGTTCGCAAACGAAAGCGATAGCGCAAGCGCAACTGAAATTCACGAATAGCACCTGATGAGGTGCGGCCCACCACCACTTTTTCTCGCATTTCGGCCAATTGGTCAAAGATGACTTGTGCACGCTCGATCTGCCGGGGATCACTGATGACCTCGACCTGCCCTGAGGCCTCCAAACTACGGCGCAGCTTGATGCCAATGGTTGTGTTGACAGGCACTGTGCTAAATAGGGTCCGAAAAGCAAAGCTAGGTGATTGCCGCAATTCAAAGCCACAAGCCGAAAGCAGCATGGCGGCCCCAAGCGCCAGCAGCAACGCAAAACGACGGATGGCATTCATATGCATTCCTTAAACCACGACGTTGACCAAACGGCCAGGTACCACGATGACCTTCTTGGGCGCGGCACCGTTGGCTTGCTTGATGAAAGCCTCGGTGGCCAAGGCGGCCTGCTCGATGTCTTCTTTGGAGGCGTTGGCGCTGACGTGCACAGACCCGCGCAGCTTGCCGTTGATTTGCAACATGAGTTCAATCTCGTCGCGCAGCAAGGCTGACGCATCGACCTCGGGCCAAGCCGTGTCGAGCAAGTCGCCCAAACGCGCGGCGTAGCCCAACTCAACCCACAGGTTGGCACTGAGGTGCGGACACGCGGGGTAGAGCAAACGCAGCAACACAGACATGCCTTCGCACACCACCGAGGTGTCGGCCGCACTGCCATCGGACTTGAAGTCTTCCAGCGCGTTGAGCAACTTCATGCAACCCGAGACCACGGTGTTGTATTGCATGCGCTCGTAGTCGTAGCTGACTTGTTTGAGCACCAGGTGCACTTCGCGGC